>CAXUBN010000009.1:0-25457 GCA_964249255.1 uncultured Acetobacteraceae bacterium
ACGCACGGCATCGTAATGAAATCGATTGACGTTATCCTGTAGGGGATAATAGCGTCCCCGGCGGGGGCGATCGTGCCGCCCGGGCGGGGACCGATCGAACACATCATGCAACCGCCATGCCTCGGCGCGCGCCGCGCCGCGATCCTGCTGCTCCCGACCGTGATCCTGACGCCGACGGTATCCCGGACCGCGCTGTCCCAGACGGCGCTGTCCCAGACGGCGCCATCCCAGGGTGGGCCGGCCCAGACCACCGCGGCGTCCAACAGCGTGGCGCCCCCCGCGGCGCCGTCCAAGGGTTCAGCCTCCCCGGTGCCCGGACAGAACGGCCCCGAGACGATCGTCGTGACCGCCAACAAGCGGCGCGAGCGGCAGCGCGACGTCGCCAACAGCGTGACGGCGATCTCGGGGCAGGAACTCGACCGCAAGCAGGAGGTCAGGCTGCAGGACCTGGTGTCGCAGGTGCCCGGGCTTTCGCTGGAGGCCACCGACAAGACCGCCGTCCGCGTCGTGCTGCGCGGCCTCAACGCCGGCGGCGTCGGCACCACCGCCGGCTCGGTGCTGGACGACGTGCCGCTGAACCCGGCGGGTGCCCAGAACAACGCGGCCATCAACACGCCGAACCTGGACACCTATGACCTGCAGCGGATCGAGGTGCTGCGCGGGCCGCAGAGCACCCTGTACGGCGCCACGGCGGAGGGCGGCCTGATCAAGTACGTGACCAACCTTCCCGACACGACCCGGTATTCCGGCGCCCTGGAGACCGGGATCGACGGCGACACCGACGGCGGCGTCGGCGGCTCCACCAAGGGGTTCCTCAACGTTCCGTTCTGGGACGGCAAGGCGGCGGTCCGCGTGAGCGCCTGGAACGAGTGGTTCCCGGGCTACGTCGACAACCCGGAGACCGGCAGGACCAACACCAACGCCTCCCAGCAGTATGGGTGGCGCGCCTCGGCGTTGTTCAGGCCGATCCCCGACCTGACGGTGCGGTTCACCGCGGAGCGGCAGTCGCTGCTGAGCAACAACGGCGACGTGGCGCAGGTGGTCGGCGCGGCGCTGAACCCAGCCGCGCCGCCCGCGAACCAGTTCGACCTCGTGGATGGGCTGCGCAACGCCACCGCGCTGCCGAACTCGAGCCAGAACGAGTCCGGGATCTACTACGCCAACGTCGACTACGACCTGCACTGGGCCGACGTGACCTCGATCACCAGCTACGCCTTCAACCACTTCAGCAACTTCTCCGACGCCACCAACGTCAACCTCGCCGCGGGCCTCACCTACGGCGCGTTTCTCGGCGAGGACCTTTACGGCGGCAGCGGTCCGGCCGTGATCGACGAGCGGCAGAACTCAAACACCGACAAGTTCAGCCAGGAGGTGAGGCTTACCTCCAGGCCCGGCCTGACGCTGTTCGGCCGGCCGCTGGAGTGGCTCGTCGGCAGCTTCTACACGCACGAGACCGAGGCCTTCCTGCAGTTCCTGGACACCCGCGGCGCGACCGCGCCGTATCCGGTGCTGTCGCCGTCGACCGGCGGCCTGAACCTGATCGCGAAGCTGTCGGAATGGTCGGTGTTCGGGCAGGTCGACTACCACATCCTGCCGCGCGTCGACGTCGCGGTGGGCGGACGCTTCGAGGGGAACGCGCAGCAGTCGCAGACCAGCAACTTCTGCTGCGTGCTCTACGGCCCCGGCAGCGTCGCAAGCCCGCTGGGCTCGAACGACCACGACGCCCTGTACTCGGTGGCACCCCGCTGGCGCCTCAGCGACGACACCATGATCTATGGCCGGCTCGCGACCGGCTACCGCCCCGGCGGGCCGAACATCACCATTCCGGGCATCGCCGACATTCCGTCCTACAGCCCGGACCGGACGGTCAACTACGAGGTCGGGCTGCGCCAGGACCTGTTCCACAAGCGGGTGTCGTTCGACGTCACCGGCTACTACATCGACTGGCTGGACGTCCAGGTGCCGACCATCCTGAACACGCCGGTCGGTCCGTTCACCGTGAACGGAAACGCCGCCCAGGCCGTCAGCAAGGGCGTGGAGTGGAGCATCACCTGGCTGCCGCTGCGCGGCCTGAGCCTGACGGCCGTCGGCGATTACACCGACACCCGGCTCACGGTGGACGCACCCGGCATCGGCGGCGCGAAGGGCGATGTCCTGCCCTACGTGCCCGACATCAGCGCCAGCGTCACCGCCGAGTACCGATGGAACCTGTTCCGCGACTACGATGCCTATGTGTCAGGCACCTGGAGCTTCACCGGCGAGCGCTACACCGACTTCTCGCCGACGACGACGGTGACCGAGTCGCATGTGCTGCTTCCCAGCTATAACACCGGAAACCTCCGCGCCGGGCTCGAGAACAAGCGCTACAGCCTGGAAGCGTTCCTCACCAACGTCAGCGACGAGCGCGGCATCACCTTCTACAACAACAGCGGCGGCGCCGGGGAAACCGGGCAGGCCGCGTTCATCCAGCCGCGGACGGTCGGCCTGGTGGGCCGTGTCAAGTTCTAGCTCCGGACGCCACGGCGGCGGGCGGGCTCGTCGTCGCCCATGGTGACCGGGCTGCCACCCACCACCGCGGCGGTGCTCGATCTACCGCGGCCCTACCTGCTGTTCCTGGGCGACGTCCGCGAGGCCGCCTATGCCAAGACCGCGTTCGGCCTGCGTGACTGGGCGCGCGCGCTGTGCGTCGGCGAGTTCGCGCTGCCCGGATGCGCCGTGAGCACAGGCCTACCCGCGCTGTCCCCCGTCGCGGCCCAGGCAGCGGGTGCACGCTCCCTGGTCATCGGCGTCGCCAACTATGGCGGGATGATCGCGCCGGGATGGATGGACGCACTGATCGACGCGCTCGCGAACGGCCTCGACATCGTCAGCGGGATGCATGATCCGCTGCATGGGATACCGGCGCTGCGGCACGCGGCGGCGTTCCACAACCGCCGGCTGATCGACGTGCGGGTGGCACCCGCGAACATCCCGGTCGCCACCGGACGCCGGCGCCCGGGCCAGAGGCTGTTGACGGTGGGGACCGACTGCGCCCTGGGCAAGAAGTACACCGCGCTGGCGCTGACGCACGCGCTGAGGGTGCGCGGGATCGATGCCGAGTTTCGTGCCACCGGCCAGACCGGCATCATGATCTCCGGCCGCGGCATCCCGATGGACGCCGTGGTGGCCGACTTCGCGGCCGGTGCCGCGGAGCTGCTCAGTCCGGATGCCGCGCCGGGACACTGGGACGTCATCGAGGGGCAAGGATCGCTGTTCCATCCGGCCTTCGCCGCCGTCTCGCTCGCCCTGCTGCACGGCAGCCAGCCCGACCTGTTCGTGGTCTGCCATCAGCCCGGGCGCACGACCGTCGGCGGGCTGCCGGACTACGCGCTGCCGAGCCTGGCCGACACCATCGACCTGACGCTCCGGCTGGGGCGGCGCACCAACCCGTCGATCCGCTGCGCCGGCATCAGCCTCAACACCGCCCATCTGGACGATGCCGAGCGGCAACGCGTGCTTCGGGACGCCTCGGCCGCGACCGGCCTGCCCGCGGCGGATCCGATGCGGCCGGACACCGCGTTCGAGGCCCTGGTGGACGCCTGTCTGCCCGTCCCCTGACGGTGCGGAGGCGAATGCTCCCGGCGTTTATCGGTCCGCGCGTCAGAATGGCCTGCCGCGACGGTGCCGACAGTGCAAGTCGGCTGAAGCGCACGACGAGCCCACATGCTGGACCAGCACGTCTGCGCCAGACGAGAGGAGCGGAATGTGTCCGGCGCGCCGGACGATTAGACCAGCTTGGGATGCGACGCCCTACCGAAGACCTGGCGGGCGGCGGGAGCCGGAAACGCCGGGCTGGAGGCAAGGCGACGCGGTCTTGCGGCTGGCGGCAGCGATCAGGGCCGCCGCGCTATCGTTCGCCGCGTCGCATCGGGTGCTGCAGGACATGCATCATGCCGTGGGTGCCGGCACGCGGGCGAAGCGGTTGGCCTGCACCCGCGCCACGAACTCGGGGCGGCGGAAGTAGATCGCGCGGCCGCAGCGCAGCGGCTTGGCGCCGCGCACGACGATGAAGGCCTCGTCGGTGCGGCAGTCGTTCATCAGCTCGTCGCGCCGGATCAGCGGGCGCGACACCTCGCTGTAGGTCAGGTTGGACTGCTTCGAGCGGTCCCCCGCCGCGAACGCCTTGCCGGAGGTGCCGGTGCTGGATCCCTGCGAGGTGGACATGGCGGCATAGCTGCCGAAGGTCTCCTCCAGCTCCTTGGCGGTGTCGAGGTCCTGCACGGCGGCGTAGGTGCGGTGCGACACGCCGTCATACCACTCGCGCTTGCCATCCTTGCCCCACTGCTTCTCGAGCTGGCCGACTGACTGGTAGAGCAGCTGCAGGGTGATGCCATACTTGCGGCCGGCGTCGCGGGCGGTCTCGATGATCTTCATCGGGCCGAGGCGCGCCACCTCGTCGAGCAGGTAGAGCACCCGGCCCGATACCTGGCCGTCGGCCTCGTAGGCGGCGTTGAGCAGGGCGCCGATCACGGTGCGGCCGATCGCCGGCGTGGTCTGCAGCGCCGCCAGCGGGATCTGCAGGAACACCGAGACCCGACCCGACAGCAGGTCGCGCGTCCGGAAGTCGCTGCCCGACACGATGGCGGCGAAGGCCGGGTTGGCGAGCCAGGCGGTGCTCTCGTCGGCGTTGGCGTAGATGCCGGAGAAGGTCTCGTCCACCAGCCCCTTCAGGGTGCCGGCGTAGTCCCGCGCCAGCGCGCTCGGGCTGCTGGTGTGGATGCCCTCCAGCACGCCGCGCAGCTCGCGCTCGGGGGTGGCGATGCCGGCGCGGAGCGAGCGCAGCGTCCTGGACTCCGGCGGGAAGGTGGGGTCCCACAGCATGTGCGCCAGCAGGCAGGCCACCAGGGCACGGCCGCGCGATTCGAAGAACTCGCTCGACCGGTCCTGCCCGGCCTGGCTGTCGCCGCACACCCAGGATACCACCGAGAGCAGGTTGGTGGTGGCCAGCGGGGACTCGATGTCGATCCAGTCGAGCACGTTGAAGCCGGTGCCCTCGCGCAGGCCCAGCTGGTGCACCGCATGTCCCATCGCCGCGCGGGCGCCGGCCAGCATCGGGCCCAGCTCACCCGACGGGTCCAGCACCACCGCGGAGCCGGTCCAGCACAGCAGCGTCGAGGCGGCGGAGGTGGACTTGAAGGAGCCGGCCCCGGCGAACACCAGGCTGTGCGTCGGCCCGGACCGGCAGGGATCGATCAGCAGCGGCGCCCTTCCCCCCTTGCCCCAGGTTTCCCTGCGGCCGGGATCGAACGTCCTCGCCGCGACCGCGTCCTCGTCGACGCGGTAGGCCTCGCCGACCACCACGCCGCCATATTCGGGCGAGGGACCGGGGAAGATCTCGCGCGCCCGCCGGATCTCCAGCCAGTCGGCGTGGCCGTAGTTGTCGGTGGCACCGCGCATGGAAGGCCGGGAGCCGGCGCCGCGCCCTGGCCGCAGCGACGGCCCGAGCGGGCGGCGGCGGAACAGGATGCCCGCCCCCATCAGGACGAGCACGACGAGGCCGGCTCCCGCGCCGATGGACAGCCACTGCGCCACCACCGCGTTCGAACGATACAGGAAGAAGTATGACCACCACTGGAAGAACGGGTAGCGGAAGGCGCCGATCAGGCCGGTGCCGAGCAGGAAGACCAGCGAGGCCACCACGGTCCAGGCCGCCGCCGCCAGCAGGAGGCCGACGACGATCCTGAGGACCAACCGGTTGCCGCTCTGACCTATCATCGGAACCTGCCTCCCGGGCGAGAACGATCAGTTGTCGGACAGCAGGTTGGCGACGGTCTCGCCGCGGCGGCGGGCATCGGCGGCCAGCCACACCTCGCCGATCTCGTAGACCTCGCCACTGGTGTGGAACGGCACGATCACGTCGATCGCGGCGGACAGCATCTCGACCAAGGTCTTGTCCTCGAGCGCCGCACCCTGCTCGCTACCCTTGACCAGCGAGAACAGCTTCTTGAAGCCCTGCACCGGGTTGGCGCCGTGGATGGTGGAGATCGAGCCGGGATGACCGGACACGACCTCGTTCAGGTAAGTCCAGGCGGCATCGTCGCGCATCTCGCCGAGCAGGATGCGATCGGGTCGCATGCGCAGGCTCGCCTGCAGCAAGGCCTCGGCGGTGACCCCGCCCAGTCCGATCCCGCTCTTGGAGTACAGCAGGCGGACATGGTTCGGATGTGGGATCACCAGTTCCAGCGTGTCCTCGATGGTGATCAGGCGTTCCTCGGTCGGAATGGCACTGATCAGCGTCTTGCCCATCGTGGTCTTGCCGCTGCCGGTGGCGCCGCAGAGCAGCATCGTCAACCGGTTGCGGACGCAGGCGGCGAAGAAGCCCTGGATGTCGCCGCTATCGTAGTAGGCGAGCACCTCCGCACTGTTGCGCTCCTCGGACTCCCGACGCGCGGTCCACCTGTTCCAGCGCGTGGTCTGGTAGCGAGAGCCGATCGAGGACAACGCCGAGACCGACGTGCCTGGCCGTCGGATGGTCAGGCTCGCTGTGCCGTTCGGCACCGATGGCGGCAGGCAGATCTGCAGCCGCTCCCCGTCGGGCAGTTCCGTGGCGCAGAGCGGGCTTCGGGGCCCGACGTCCTGGCGCCGCAGGGCGCCGGCGAGAATGGCGATATCCTCGAGGTCGTCGTAGCCGAGCGGGAGGTCGTGGCGGGCGAAGACGCCCTTCTGCCGAACGAAGGCTTCGCCCGGGCGGTTGATCGCAACCTCCTCGGTGGCCGGATCCTCCAGCCAATGCTGGATCGGCTTGAGCAGGAACCGGAGCTGCGGAGCCGCCTCACTGGGCACCTAGGGTCTCCAGATACGGGCGCGTCATGGACGCATCCCGGTGGAACGCTGGATGCTGTCGGGGCTGTTCCCGTTCGATGCGCGCTCCACCGTAGCCCGCCGTGGATCGTGGGGAGGGGCCCCCATCCGTGGCGAGGATCCAGCACCCCTTGCGTGCGCAAGCGCCGGGATCGACGGGATCAGGTGCGGCATGTGGGCTCCGAGCGCGAAAACGTCCTCATCCCTTGTCGCCTCGCATGGACCAGCATGTCTTCGCCTTGACATCGATTTCATCGTCCGTAGCCGATCGACACCCGAAGGTTGTAGATGTCCGAGAAGTCGAGGTCGCGCGCCACGAAGATGTTGATGTTATCGCCCTGGTTCTTCTCTAGGGTCGGCGGGATGTTGATCGTCGCCTTCAGGGCGGTGTCGGAAACGTCGGACCCGTTCGACTGGAAGCTGTTGAAGTAGGTTCCGGAGCCGCCCCCCGAGCCGCCTGCCAGCGCGGTGCCGGCCTGCAGCGATCCCTGGACGACGCTGAGCAGGATCGCGCCCCCGAACCGCTGCCAGAAATGGTTGTTGACCGTGCCGGTCAGGCCGGAGCGGCCGAGCTCGTCGGTGGCCGGCGAGCCGAGCTGGATGATGGCGTGATCCGGCGTTTCCGCACGATCCCACACCACGAACAGCCGATCCTGACCCTGCGTGAGACCCTCCTGCGACTCCCCCACCACGATGGTGCCGCGATCCAGCAGCACGACGTTGCCGGTGGTGCTGCGGACATTGTCCGGCAGCACGCACTTCACGTAGCCGGGAAGCTCACTGTTGATCGCGGTCTGGAGTGTGCAGGGGATGATGGTGCCCTCGGTGAGGAGCATGTCGGGATGCGGCAGCAGCGTGGCCTTGGCGCCGGCGAGCACGGTGGGCTTCAGCCTGCCGCTGAGGGCATTGTCTGCGGCCGGCGGTCCGGAAACGGGGGGCTGCGGGAGCACGTGCTCCGTACCCAGGGCACGCGCGACGGGAGTTGCCGCTGCCTCGGAGCCTCCCGAGAAGGCGAAGATCGGACTTTCCGCCGGCGTCATCTCGTGGCGCGATGTCGGCAGCGACGCGGCCTTGGGTGCCGGAAGCGGGGCAGTGGTGGGAACGGGCGGCACCGGAGGCAGCACGATCGGCGCCGGACGGAAGCCGCCGGATCCGGTCACGGACACCTCCGGCGCCTTGGGCTGGGTTGGCGTCCGGCGAAGCTGGCCAATCCAGATGAACGCCAGGAACACCACCAGGATGAGCAGGGCGATGCCGAGCTTCTGGGCGGTGGTGAGCTGCCGTCCGGACGGACCGGACACGACCGACCTGCCGTCGTCGATACCGTTCGACCGGTCGTCATCCAGGCGGCGGTCGTCGCCCCGGTCACGCCCGCCATTACCGTTGCCGCTCATCTCGGCGATTCCCGGGTGATGCGCTGGACGTCAGGACTGGTGGTTCCAGTGCCCGGGGGCCGCCCGACGGCATCGAAGGCAAGGTTCCAGATGCACAGCACGGTCTCGCCGTCCCGCAGCCGCCAGCCGCGAGCGACCCGCTCGACCTGCAGCAGGTCACCCTTCACGGCGTAGTTCGGGGTCGCCTCCTTGCCGTCCGGATCGATGACGAACACCGCCGGGATGCGCACGTTGCCCGGGAAGCGGAACACGGTGCTGAAACCGTTGTCGAACACCTCGAGCGGCAGCAGCGACCGGTCGCCCTGTGCGACATAGTGCCAGTTGCGGTCGCCGCCGAGCGGATCGCGGGCGCGCTGCTCCATCTCCGAATGCGCGAGCCGCAACTCCGCATCCGCCGCCTGCGCCTGCGCCTGCGCCAGCTGCTGCCTGAGCTCGACCTGTTCGGCCGCGGCGTGGGCGGCGGCGGCGGCGCGGCGGGCGGCGGCGTCATCGGTCGGGTAGCGGAACTGGACGCTGTAGAACACCTCCGGGGCGTCCGGTCCGAGGTCGGCGGCGTCCACGGTGCGGATGTCGAACACGTAACGCCGCGTGCCGACGGGGCCAGAGGTCAGCACGATCACCGGCTGCAGCGGCAGCGCGATCTTGGACTTGAAGAACAGGAAGTTGCCGCGCGGCGATGCCGCGAGGTCCTTGCTGTCGGTCACCGCCACCGCCGTGATGGCCTCGTGCGGGCTGAAGCCGACCACCAGGGTGGCACCGACGGCGGTGGACAGGTGGACGACCTGGGCGGGGTTGTAGTCGACATAGCGCATGCGCGGGTCGGTCCGGGCCGGTGCGGGCTCTTGCTCCGCACCGGCACGTCCGGTCGCGAGCGCGATGCAGAGCAGCGCCGCCGCAATCGCGGCGGCGCGCCGCATCCTGGCGAACTGCCTCATTGCACGCTGTCCTCGGATGCCTGGTAGGAGGTGACGACGACGCCGCCCGGATTGCGCAGCCTCAGGGCGATGGGCATCGAGCTGATCGTCGCGAACTGGATGGTGGCGGTCCAGGTGGTCTTGACCGCAGCCTGGCCTTCCACCGAGACCGAGCGCCGGTAGCGGATCTGCTGCAGGTTCGCGGCCAGGTTGGCGGACGAGATATGCTCGATGGCGACGGTGCCGCGCTTGCCGACCGTCACCAGCGGCGAGGCCGGGTTCGGGTAGTTGAAGAAGGACTGGTAGGCGCTGCGGACCGACGGCGCGCTCATCTCGGACACGACGTCGTAGCCGTACTGGGCGGTATCGTAGGAGAAGCCCTCGCGCAGGCGGACGTATTCCCACAGGGCGGCATCGATCACCGCCGCGTTCTGGGTCGCGGGCAGGCGCGACAGCGCCACCGAGCTGTCCACGGTGCCGTCCGCGCGGACCCAGAGGTAGACCGGGACGATCCGGGTCAGCGGCATCATCGCGGCGATGGTCCAGGCCTGGGCGAGGTTGCCCAGGATCGCCACCCCGGCCACCGCCATCAGGACCCGGGAGATCCGCCGCGCGGTCCTGGCCCGCGCGCGCTGGAACGACTCGACCTCCCGGTAGTGCTCGGCCAGGCGGTCCCGGTCGATCGGGATCGCCAGGTGCATGTCGTTCATTGCGGCTTGCCGATCGGCGGCGGGGTGCGGAGGTCCGCGGCCTGCGGCTGCCAGCGGCCGGTGTTGAGGGCGAAGATCGGGCCATGGCAGGTGGCGAGCTCCTCGCCGTCGCTGCAGGCGGACAGGCCCAGCAGCGCGATCAGAAGCAGGACCCTCATGACGTTCTCCCGTAGCTGGTGGTGGCTGGCACGCCGGCGCCCGGTGTTCCGTAGCCGCCGTAGCCGGCACCCCCGTAACCGCCCGCCGTCCCAGAGGAACGACGGAAGCCGGCCGCGCCGATGCGGGCCAGCCCCTCGCCGGGGCTGAGCGCCACGCCACCGCCAAGCAGGCCGGCGATCGCCGGCAGCGCCAGCACGAAGGCGTCGCCGGTGAGCAGGAACATGTCCATCTCGTAGAAGCTGACGATCTGCGCCGAGGTCGGGCCAGTCAGCGCGATCAGGGCGAGTTGGATGGTGAGATAGGTGGCTTCCACGGAGATCACGATCGTCGCCACGGTGGTGACCAGCAGCAGCAGCAGAGCATAGGTGATCAATTGGCCGATCCAGCGATCGGTGATGCCCTTTGTGGCGTCGAACAGGTAGCCGATCAGGATCAGCGGACCGATCGCGACCAGAACCTCCGTCATCACGTTCGTGACCTCGTAGATCGTGAACATGCTCCACAGCGTGCCGTAGAGCACGAACTGGGCGCCCTGGAACGCCATCGCGTCCTGGTCGTTCATCGGACCGATCTCGGCCGCGATCGCCTGGAACTCGATCATGCAGGCATCCAAGATCGCGTCCAGCTGGCCGGGAATGCCCCCGAACACCTTGGTGATGGGGGATGAGAAATCGTTAACGAAAGCCGGGACCGTGGTGATGAAGAAGTCATGGACGACGGTGTTGTAGTCCTCGGCAGTGACGACCAGGGTGGTTACGAGGGCGATCTTGAGGATGCGGTTGACGCCGCGCCGCGCGTCGAGGTCCCCGCGCATGACCAGGATGCCCTGAACCATGATCCAGAGCGTTATGCAGGCGAGCGCAGGCGCTATGACGTCGTCCTGGATCGAGCCCAGCAAGTTGGCTAATCCACTTGCGAGCGCCTTTCCGTAGAACCCGTCGGCAGTGCTGAATGGGACTGGATCCATGTTTAACCAAACCAGCTTTCGACGACTCGGATGAGTGGGATCACTTGATCCCTGGCGTCGCGATGAGATCGAGCACGACTGGCGCGCCGTAGCCGATGTCGCCGAACTGCGCCTGAACACGCTGGAAGGAGGCTCCTTGCCGGTCGGCCCGGATCGCCTCCATGCACTGCGGATCCTGTGCGACCCCCGGATTCTGCCCGCATTGCATCAGCTGCGACTGACCCTCGGCGGGATGGCTCCGATACCAGTCCGACAGCCCCTGGTTCTGACGCGGGTCGTAGCCGCCATAGGTCGGGGGCGCGTAACTCGGGTGGTTTTGGGGCCGGGCGGGGTACCTCCCGCCTCTCTGAGCCGTATAACCGGTCCCCTGACCCAGCATGCAGCGGCGACCGCCGGAAAAAGGAGGACACGCCGCATCAACCGCCCGTCCCAAGGCTTGACAACGAGAATCCACCAGACTGAAACAATGAGATCGTGTTCTGGTGCTCCTGGCGGGCGGCCTGCTCGCGGTTGGTGATGTCGAGCTCGCTCTGCGCCGTCGCGAGCGCGGTGAGGTTGGCGGCCTGCGCCTGCTGCGCCTGCACCGCCAGGGCTTCCACCGCGATGCGACCATTGATCGCCGCGATCTCGGTGATGTTCTTGGCGCTTGCGAGGGCGCCATTCATCGTCGTGAGCTCGTTGAGACGATCCTGGAGCGCTTTGAGGTTGTCGATCGCCATGCCCTGGATGTTGGCGGCGGTGTAGACGATGTTCCTGAGGGCGATGGCTTCCGGATCCATGTTCTGCTGGCCGGTGTCGGTGTTTCCGTAGTTGTTCTGGTAGATCGTGTTCGCGTTGCTGTCGCTGGTCGTTTCGGGTGCCGTCAGGCTGTACTTGAGGTCGTTCATCACCGTCGTCGAATCGGGCATCGGGTTGAGGTCGGTTCCCGTGTCCCCATCCTGGAACTGCTGGGTGGTGGTGGACTGCGACTCGGTGAACACGGCGTAGGTATTCTGGGTCGCGGTCGCGGTTTTGGACGTGTTGGTGGCGGTCTGACCTGAATTGTCACCCAAGACGGTGTCGGTCACGGCGACCTGGGCGCGCGCGCCGACCGCGCAGGTGAGCATCGCCAGCAACGCGGCCGGAGCCGCGACGGTCCTGAGCAGCATCGGTTCCTTGCCTTCCTAGTCTCGGGCTTCGTGGTAGCGGGACATGAACGGCTCGAGCCAGGCGGCGGGCGCCTCGCCCAGCTCGCGGCGCAGCCTTTCGGCGAAGCGCACGGTATTGGCGCGGCCGGACAGCACGGCGACGTACTCGCGCATGTCGCCCAGGTCGAACTCGCAGATCACGCTGCCGGCCTCGCGCTTGAGCAGGAACTTGCGCTTGCCCAGCGCCATGTCCTCGCGCACCGCCTTGAACTCGCCCTCGGTGCATTTCAGCCCGTCGATGTAGGCGGCGCGGTCGGCGGTGGGCGACGGGTACATGATCTTGGTCATGCACTGCGCCACCAGGCTGGCGCCCAGCTTCGACTCCAGCACGTGCTCGGGCTGCTGGGTCGCCAGGATCAGCATGCCGTTGTTCTTGCGCACGGTGAGCAGGAACTTGTCGACCACCGCGGCGAACTGCGGGTTGAGCAGGTAGGCGCGGAACTCGTCGCAGCTCATCACGAAGCGCCGCCCGTCGACCACGGACCCCACGCGGTGCAGCAGGTAGGCGGCGGCGGGCGCGCACACCTCCTCGAAGTCGAGCAGGTGGGTCATGTCGAACCCGGTGATGGAGGCGTCGAGCCGCACCTCGTCGTGGTCGCCGTCGAACGCCCAGCCGAGCGCGCTGCCGCGGCACCAGCGCTCCAGGCGCGCCCCGGCCCCCTCGCTCGGGCCGTGCATCAGGAACTCCCGCAGCCCGGCGAGCGAGCGCATGGAGGGCTCGTAGGACAGCTGCCGGGCGATGCCGCGCTCCAGGCGGCGCGCCTCCTCGGACGAGATGACGCCCTTGCCGTCGGCTTGGATCAGGCCGGTGACCCACTCCCGCAGGAAGTCGCGCGCGGCGGGGGTGTCGTCCAGGCCCCGAATCGGGGCGAGGCCGCTGGGCTCGCCGCGACGCAGCACCAGGTAGGTGCCGCCGGTGGCGCGCACCAGCAGCTCGCCGCCGCGGTCCTTGTCGAAGAACACCACCGCGCCGCCGCGCTCCACCATCGGCTGCTCGAGCATGGCCAGGATGAACATCATCAGCGTGGTTTTGCCGCGCCCGATCGGGCCGAAGATCGCCGTCATGCCGACGTCCTCGACGTGCGGGACGTAGTCGTACGGGGTGCCGCCGTTGGTGCGGAACCGCGCGAGCGCGCTGCCCCAGTGGCCGTGCCGGTCGCCGGCGGGAAAGTTCTCCAGCGAGGAGAAGCCGGCGAAGTTGCGCGAGTTGATGGCGCCGGGGCGGGTGCGCCACTCGACGTTGCCCGGCAGCTGCGACCAGAACGCCGCCTCCATGCCGATGCCCTCCTGCACCACCACCGACCCGGCGTCGGTGAGGCGGGCGCGGGCGCGGGCGCCGCGGTCCTGCAGCTGCTTGATGTCGTCGCCGTAGACCGCGAGGCTGAGATGGTGCGAGCCCATCACGAACTCGTTGCTGGCCAGCGCGTCCTCGGCATGGGCGAGCTCGGCGATCTGCGTCACCGCCTTGTCGCCCGAGCTCAGCATCTGGTTGGACTTCATCGACAGCCGCCCGCTGGCCTGGGCGCGGGTCAGGAACGAGTAGCTCTGGCTCAGCACCAGCGGGAAGTCGGCACTCAGCAGCGTGTTGAGCATGCCGGGACGGGTGCGGGCCGGATACTCGCGGAACGAGAAGATGGTGCCGACGTAGGAGCCGCCGGGCGCCCGCACCTCGAAGCCGCGCTTGCCGCAGATGACGCGGTCCTGGTAGATCGAGGCGCCGAGCGAGCCGCTGACCAGCGGCACCGGCATCCAGCGGCAGGTGATGATCTGCCGCAGCCCCTCGCCGATCTCGGTGAACAGCACGTCGTTCTTCTCGCGCACGCCCATGCGGCGCAGGCCGTACGGCTCGAGGCCGTTGCGCATCGCCTGCCACATATCCTCGAGGGTGCGCAGCAGGGCGGCGGTGGCGGCCTCGCCGGGAAGCTTGCCCATCCGCGCCAGGCGGCTGCCGACCTTACCGAGCGCGTTGCGGGGCGAGACCACCAGCCAGATCAGGTAGTCGTTGAGGTAGAGCCGTTCCTCAAGCACACGGCTGCGGTAGGTGCGGTCGAGCCCGGCCGCGAAGGTGCTGCGGAACCGCGCCGGCGGCAGCTCGGGGACGTCCGGATGGCGGATCAGGTGGGTATGGATGGTGATGTTGTCGTCGGCGATGTTGCGGAACAGGGTGTTGAAGGTGCGGCAGCGCGCGTTGCGCATCGCCGGATCCTCGAGCTCGAAGGCGACCCCGGCGATGCGGCCCAGCGCCATCACGGAGCCGTCCTGCAGCAGCACCGCCTGGTCGGACACGTGGCCGACATAGGGCAGGTAGATCTCGCCGGAGCGCTCGCCGGCGCCGCTGCTGCCCAGCATCGTCAGGTCCCGCCCGTCACGTCGCCATGCCGCGGCCGCGCGACGGGACCTTGATCGGGTGGGGACTGACGGTGGCGCCACCCCATGTCGACCCGTCCACGCCGCGCCCCGCCGTCTGCAGCCACAGCATCACGACGTTGACCGCGTTGTAGTCCCGGGCGACGATCACTCGTGCGCCGAACCAGAGCGGGGCCATCACCACCTCGTAGAGTGGGTTCTGCAGGAAGATGATGATGAATCCGGCCAGCATGAGGAAGGCCCCCGCCACCGGCAGCGGCACGCCGGCGAACAGCGCCGGCCGCGTCGCCGCGATGAACAAAGGGCTTTCCTCCAGCCGCTCGGACATCAGTTCGTGGTGCTGCCACCGGTGAGCGTCGAGCCGAGAAAGCCGGCGGCGAACATGATGACGATGCCACCGACCACTCCGGCCACCAGACCCAATGAAGCACGGCCGAACATCCACGACATGCCGATGCCGATGATGCCAAGCACGGCGAGCGACTGACCGAACGGACCGAGGATGAAGGTGCAGATGTTGTTCAACATCTGCCCGGCCTGGGTGCCGCCGCTGAAGGCCGTCTGTGCATCGGCGGTGG
The DNA here is from genome assembly GCA_964249255.1 of uncultured Acetobacteraceae bacterium. Classification (GTDB taxonomy): domain Bacteria; phylum Pseudomonadota; class Alphaproteobacteria; order Acetobacterales; family Acetobacteraceae; genus Lichenicola. The sequence goes on from CAXUBN010000009.1 coordinate 15,117, forward strand.
CGGAGAATGCGAGCGCGGCGATCATGACGAGGGCGGACGGGACGTAACGGGACAGACCGGACAAGCGGAGGCCGACGAGGACCCGCAGGCCGTCTTCTTGGCTCCTGCGGACGAGGTCGCGAAGGGTGTCGCGGGCAAGGCTGATGCTCATTGTAAGCTCCCTGCTGGTGGGTTGGAGACGATCACCGACGCATCGGTCGCAACCTGCGCGTCGGTGAGGACGGATTCCGATCCGGAGGCGATCGCCTCGTCCGGATGGTGGGTGGAACGACCGGATGCGTCGTGGTCGAACGACGCCCAAACGTTCCACGCCGGCGGCGCATCGGGATCGAGCGCCGGCGGTGGCGAAAGAGGCGTTCCCGCGACCGGAATGGGAGCGGCCGGCGAGGCGGACGGCGGGACGGTGCCGACGTCGATCGCGGGCACCACTTGTCGCGCGGCCAGTTCGACCTTGCGCACATACCCGTTGGCCAGGCCCGAGACCGCGTCGCCGGTGTTGTAGGCCGAGAGCGCACCGCGCAAGGCCGCCTGCTGTTCCGGATGGGTATCGCCCCCAACATAGGCTCCGGTCAGGATGGTGGCCGCCGCGGCGATGGAATGACACGGGTCGAACGCTGCCTCCGGCGTCAGGCCGAGGCGACGAAAGTTCCCGGAGTTGATCTGCATCAGGCCGAGGTCCACCGAGTGGCCGGCTTCCAGCAGGTTGGTTGCCAGTTGGGCGGCGATCGCCGGGGTGGCGGGCACGCCGGTCACCCCGGCGGTATTGTCGTTGATGACGAGTGGCTCGAAGCGGCTCTCGGTCTTGGCAACGGCCGCCAGCGTCAGCGGAGCGACGCCGGGGCCGCACCGCAGCGCCAGCTGGCCGAACTGGGCCATCGTCAAGGGCTCGGCACGCGACGGCGTGGCAAGTGCAACCATGCCCGACAGGCAGAGCAGGACGATCGCGGCGTGCCGCATCCAGCCCGGCTCGGCGCCATGGCCTCGTTTTCCGGAGAAAGCCGGGCGGGCGAGGCGCAAGACGGACGCGGCCGAGGATCTAGTCCAGAACGATGCCATCATCCGGCGGATCGTCATCGGTCATGGCCAGATGCGGGTTCTTCGAGATGATTGGAGATGGTCATGATCCGACTTGGAAGTGGCACATGCAAAGCGGGTGAGGGTCGACTGCCGATGATTTAGAAACAATTAAAAATCATAAGGAGACCGTCCATAGATGCCCGAAATTGCCTGCCGCAGCTGGACATCCCGCTCCGACGGATCTGACCCTATGCCACCGCAACGGCCGATCATTTCATTGCGCAGCGACGCCGTCGCTTCTGGGTCGAAGTCGGGGTCCCAGACTTGGTAGCCGAAATACTCGGGAATGGTGGCCTCACATCCCCCAGCCTCCCCGTTGCCCTGCACCTTGCCGGCCATACACAAGAACATTTGGCATGCATTGTCGTCGTCGGCGACAGCCCGGCCATCTGGCACGAAGGACCAGACCAGCGCACCGATCAAGATCGGGAGCGTAATCTTGCGCATTACCCCTCCCCTTACATCCCATGCGACCCAGGCCGTTACGGATAGCGGCATCTCGCGCAAGCATCAACATGAAATCTCAATAAATCATAATCATTTCGATAAATCGCTTGGGGGCGGTTGACTCACATACGATAGCTCACCGATGCGGCATCCCGCACCTACGGCGGGTAAGGCCAGACCAGCCATGTCGGTCATCTGTATATGCTGCCAGCCGGGGCCATGTTGGTCACCAGCAGACCAGTGCAAACGTCCAACGACAGTACGGAAGGACCAACGCATCGTCCTGCCGCCTTGGTCGCAATATCGCTCATCGAGCACCTCCGCCACCAGCATGAGCAAGGCGGCTCGTCCCCGCGAGGTGCGTGCGGTGGTGGGAAGGTGCGCCGTTAGTGACCATAATCGGCTTAAGACCTAGCAGGTACCACTTGGCAAATGGTCATATCACCGTGGTGTGCCCGTGCCAGGCTGATACGCGGTGTACATTATCTGCAAACGCCACCAATACATCGGTATACCGCTGCTGCCGGATGATGTGTAGGTGAAGCTTTAACCACCTGTCATGGAACGTCGGGTACCGGCGATCTTGTAGGAAAAGTAGGTCGAGTTATTCTAGTAGAAACTAGTAATCTTGGATATTCTGCGAGACATAATTGGCGATTGAGCTAAGCAGTTCAGTGGAGATAAGTGTAAGACCGGTAAGATCGAGATTATGCCGGCCGGCCCGCAACCGATGAGTTTTTACAGGGTTCTTGTCGACTCCCGGGAGACGTCCAGCCCTGCGTGCAGGCGTTCAGTCATCAGCCAGCCTGAACCGGACACGATCCAGTCACCTTGGCTTGGGCTTGAGCCGTTGCGATCCTGGATATATCAGATCTCCTACAAGGTTGTGATCGAGTCATTATAGTAGCTCATCCTCTCTTAGGGTGACACTGTCGCTCCTTGCCAGCGCCAATTAGATGGTCAATAGATAAGACGTTGAGCCAAGTAATCGACCATGTCTCGGGCTATCCGCGAGACGCGCTTAATCAACCGCTTGTATCGCCCCGTCGTGCGAGACGAGTGGAGGGCTGACATCAATCTGGCCTCAGCACGTGGGTGGCGTCCTCGCCCGCTTCTATCGCTTCACGCGGTTCTGCCGAGGACCTCAAGCTGTCTCACCTTCATGACGTTGAGCCGTCAGGCCACCCACGATTGCCCTTACCAGCGTATCGACAAGCACCGCGACATCGTCCCGGCCCACCGGCCCTAGGCTGCCATGGCCGGCCAGGAACACCGTACCATGGACGGCGGCCCAGATCGCGCGGCTGAGGATCGGGATGCCGGGGGCAGCGCACCCGGCCCGGCGCAGCATATCTTCCAACAGGGAGAACAGGTCGGCGATCTGCGCCGCCATTGCGGGCGGGGCCGGCAGCGTCCGCGGTTCGAACAGCGCAGCCCAGAGGGTGGGATGCGCGTCCGCGAACGCGATGTAGGCACCGGACAGGTTGAGCAGCCGTTCCTTGAGGGATCGCTCGACGGAACGCATCAGCGCATCGGCAAGGGCATCCCGAAGCAAGCCCATCGTGACCGCATTCACCTCGAGCCGAAGGCTCTCGAGGTTGGGAAACGCCGTGTAGACCGAGCCCACGGCCGTGCCGACGCGCGCGGCGACCGTGCGGGCGGTGAGTGCCGCCGGGCCCGCCTCGCGCACAATGTCGGATGCAGCGGCGATGAGCGCCTGCTGATCAGCCTCACGGTGAGCCGCATCCTTGCGGGGTCGTCCGCGCGGGGCCGTGATGGTGGCGCCAGCCTTCTGCCGCTTGACGTCGGGGGACGCTGATCGCGCCCCCGGGAGACGCCGCAGCTTTCCCTGATCTTTGTTCATTTTATTGCTTGCGGCCCGCTGGAAGCCTGCCATAAGCTTTTATAGAACGATGTTCAACAAGAGCGGGGTCGTGTCGTCCCTGCATCGAGGTCACGACGATGCTTCTCCTGGAATTCGCCACCTTGACGCTGCTCTTGATCCTGTTCGGCCGCCTGGCAGGGATCAAAGGGCGGTTGGCCAGCATCGACGCAACACTTGCCGGACTGGCCACCGCGCGTGTGGCGGAGGGCACGCCAGCGCGCACGGCGGCACCTGCCTCCGAGCAGGACCTCCTGGCACAGCAGGCCGGGTGGAGCATCGAGCCGCAGGGATTGGACGACCCTCCACGCCCCGCGCCCGCGTCGGAGGCCGTGCCATCCAACGCGCCAGACCCGACTGCGTCCGTGCTCGTCTCGCCCCCGCCCGTGCCGCCATCTCCCGCCACGGCACCCTTCCCCGAACGTGCGCCGGTCCGGGCCCGCCCGGCGATGAGTTTGGAACTCCGGTTCGGACGGCGTTGGGCAGCACTGCTGGGCGGCAGTGTGATGGCCCTCGGTCTGGCGTTGCTGGTACGCCAATCGATCGAACAGGGCTGGTCCCCGCCGCCCGTACGGCTGGCCGCGGCGGCACTGCTGTCCCTGGCCCTGGGCAGCACGGCGGAACTGTTCCGGCGGCGGGGCACGTTCGCCGCTCCGGACACGGCCGGGCTGATACGCCGCGCGGCCGACGCGCCCTCCATCCTGCTCGGCACCGGGCTCGCCGGCCTGTTCGCCGTCTCCTACGCGACCTACGGCGTCTACGGCTATGTCGGGCCGACCCTCGCCTTCCTGGCCATGGCCGCAGCGGCGCTCGGAGGTATCGCAGCCTCGTTCACCTACGGCCCGGCGCTGGGCATCCTGGGCTATCTCGGCGCCGAAAGCGTGCCCCTCCTGACCGCTGGCAGCAACGAGGTCGCCGGTGCCACCTATGCGGCGCTGGTCGGCGTGACCGGCTACGCCGCCGCCTATCGTGGACGGTGGCGACGGCTGGAAAACCCGGCGGGCGCCATCCTGCTGCTGTGGGCGGGGCTGCTGCAGGATGGGGCACTGCTTCCCCTTGCCCTCGTGTCCGTGCCCGCGGGCATGTTGGCCCTCGGCATCACGGTACTCCGGTTGCGCCCGCATGCCGCCTGGGCCAGCCGACGGCCAAGCGTCGCGACGTCCGTTGCGCTGGGATTGGTGGCGGGGCACGGGTTGCTGCTGGCCACGCACGTTGCATCGACATCAAAACTCCTCCTGTTCCAGCCGATGGCGCCGGTCCTGGGGCTTCTCCTGCTCTTGGTCGGCTTCGGCTTCGCGGCCACGGCGACGCGGGGGCGTGCGATGGCCCCGGTGCTTGCCGCAGCCATCGTCGGCGCCCTTGCGGCGATGGATCCGGCCCTACTTGCCGACCGGTGGCAGCATCGCCCGGTCATCGTCGGCTTCGCTCCGTTCCACCTCGCGCTAGCGCTGGGTGTGGTATCGGCGGTGGCGCTGGCCGTCGCCGTGGCGGCCCTGCGCCAAGCGAGCCGGCGGTCTTCCGTCACCGCCCTGGTGGGCGCGGCATCCGCGGCGGGGCTGCTGGCCGGGAGCGACCTGGTCATGCGGGTTGGCGGGACGATGGACCATTGGACCCTGTCCGCCATCGCGCTCATGCAGGGCGCGGGTTTCCTTGCCGTGGCGCGGCCCAGGAAGGGTGCCATCCCGGCGGCCCGGGAATTCGGGTCGGCCGTGGCGGCATCCACCGGGATCGGCCTGCTCACCCTCGGGCTGGGCGTAACGGAGTTGGGCCAGGGGTCGCTGGCCATCCTTGTGCTGTCCACGACGGCTGCAGGAGCGGCGGGGCTTGCCGTGGCATGGCGGACGCCGCTGTTCGCATCCGTGGCCGGGCTCGCATCCATACCCGTCGCCATGCGGGCGGCGGGCCGGGCGATACGTGCGATTGTGGGGTCGCCCGATGCGGGGCTGGCGCTATGGCCCATCCTGCAGGACACGTTGCTGCCCGGCCTCGTTCTATGCGGCGCGGCGGTTCTGCTCGCCCGCCAGGTCGGCACCGGGGCGGTTCGGGATGCGGACCGTCGCTGGCTGGAGCTGGCGGGCATCACGGCGCCGCCGGGCCAGGGGACAGCCGTGAGCCTGGTGCTGGCTGGGACGGCGGCGGGCGGGATGCTGCTGGGTGCGCTGATCGCGACCGTGCGGTGGATGGCATACGGCAACGCATACGCGTCGCTATCCGCACCTTCCGACCTGGGGCTGGCGTGTGCGCTCTGCGTATCCGGAGCGGTGGCCGCGTCGCACCTGCACCGGGCCACCGCGCTGCGCGTCCTGGGTCGGGCGCCCCGCGTGCTGGCGATGGCGGCGGTCCCGTTCCTGGGGCTGGCGGTGCTGATCAACCCGTTCGCCAGCGGCGTCGATCTTGGCGCCTCATGGATCCTGAACCTGCTCGTGCTCGCCTATGCCCTGCCCGGCATCCTGGCCTGGCGCCTGGCACGCGAGGCGGCCCGGGCCGATGCGCCGGACAGGGTAACGCGGGACCTGGCGGGCGGCATGGCGATCGCGGGGATGCTGTCCTACGCCACGTTCACCGTATCGCACCTGTTCCAGGGATCGGTGTTGCGGCTTGGGCAGGTCTCGGAAGGCGAGTTGTGGACGCACACGGTTGTTTGGCTGGCGATGGGCGTGGGCATGCTGGCCAACGGGTTTCGAACCGGCAGGCAGGCGTTGCGGCTTACGGCGTTCGGCATCATCGCTGCTGTGGCGATGAAAGTGACGTTCGTGGACTTGGCCTATCTCACGGGCACTGCGCGGGCGCTGTCGGTGATCACGCTTGGCCTGGTGCTGCTGGGCATCGGCATGACCTACCAGCGCCTGACGCGGGCCGAAGCGCATCGGTGATGGGCGGCGATACGGGTGGGACGGGAACGGACCAGCACGACGATGTCGCTCAGGCCTGCCACGATTTCCGCAGACCCAGGTCGGACGACATGGCGGAGAAACGGGGGACCGCGAAACATGGCGCTCGTGAGCGTGTTCGCATGCCGCTTCGGCAGCATGGGCGACATGTGGCCGGCGCCCGGTTGCGGTGCTCGAACCTCGGGATCGTGCCTGGGCGCGTCCCCGGGCCGGCGGTGGCCGGGTTCCCCCTTGAGGTGCCGCAACGGCTCGTCGGCGACATAAGGGCGGCCAGCTACCAGGGCGACACCGCCAAGCGCATCCTTGGCATCAGCAACACGGCGGTCGGTATCGCCTGATCGGCACGGCACCCCAGGCGGCAGGCTTGCCCGACCCGGCGAGGGGTAGACGAAGAAGCGCCAGCCGGTTCGGTAATCCCCTGTCGGGATCGGGCCATCGGGAAGATCAACGGATCGTGGCGTGATGCACGCGATCTGTTCGGGGCGGTGGTGCGGACCACGATCGCGACCAAGGCGCGCAGTCGCCAAGTGCTCAAGCCTGAGATCGCCAGTCTTTCGGCCCTACGATGCCGAACTCTCAAATGGCCGAGAGATACGCGAGATATCTACCCAGTTGTTCAAGCAGGGGCCGAGCGATCACTAACGAGATCGCCGCGGTGATCACGCATTCGATCTATGAACTTCAGCTTGCGTGTATCTGCGGCTTGCTCACGCCCCGTTTTTGGGAGGCTTGCAAACCCTCAGGAGCTTGGAGCGGGCGAAGGGATTCGAACCCTCGACCCCAACCTTGGCAAGGTTGTGCTCTACCCCTGAGCTACGCCCGCGCTCCGTGCCGACGGGGCGCTTGATAGGGTCGTTTGTTCATCAAGGCAAGGGGCGGGGCGCGGGTTGCACGGACGGCGCCGTGCGACAATGTTACCGTGCGGGAAAGGCGGCGGCGCCGCGCCATCCACGATACGGGATCAAACGGCATGGACTACATCATCGGCCAGTCCGGCAGGAACCAGCCCGGCGGAACCCAACCAGCCGCGACCCAGCCTGGCAAGGGCGGCAATCCCCCGCCCAGCCGGCTGGCGCGGGACGATGGCGGGTTCGGCATGCCGGCCGCCACCGGCGGCGGTGCGGATGCCGACATCATCGTCGACGGCGACCAGCGTACCTTCATGGCCGACGTCATCGAGGACAGCCGGCGGCTGCCGGTACTGGTGGACTTCTGGGCGACCTGGTGCGGGCCCTGCAAGACGCTCACGCCGACGCTGGAGAAGGTCACCCGCGCCGCGGGCGGACGGATCAAGCTGGTCAAGATCGACGTCGACGCCAACCGTGCGCTGGTCGGCCAGCTGTCCCAGCTTGGCCTGCCGTTGCAGTCGGTCCCCACGGTGGCCGCGTTCTGGCAGGGCCAGATCCTGGACATGTTCCAGGGCGCGCAGTCCGAGGGCGAGGTCAAGCGGTTCGTCGAGCAGCTGCTCAAGGCCGCCGGCGGCGCCATGCCGTCGGCCGACCTGCTGGCGGAGGCGCGGCTGGCGCTCGAGGAGAACCGCGCCGACGAGGCGGCCGCGCTGTTCTCGGCACTGCTGGAGAGCGAGCCGGAAAGCCCGGACGGCTGGGGCGGACTGATCCGGGCGCTGCTGGCGCTGGGCGACGAGGAGCAGGCGCTGGCGGCGCTGGCGCAGGTGCCACCCGGCATCGCCGAGCATGCCGAGATCGCCGGTGCCCGTGCCGCGATCACGCTGGCCGAGGAAGGCCGGCGGGTCGCCGACGGGCTCGATGCCATCCGGGCGCGGGTGGCTGCGGATGGCGATGACCACGCCGCCCGTTACGAGCTGGCCACCGGCCTCAATGGGCTGGGACAGCGCGCGGAGGCGGCCGAGGCGCTGCTGGAGATCCTGCGGCGCGACCGCACCTGGAACGAGGGCGCCGCCCGGCTGCAGCTGATCCGTTTCTTCGAGGCCTGGGGCCACGAGGAGCCGGCGACGCTGGTGGCCCGGCGCCGGATGTCGGCACTGCTGTTCAGCTGAGCCGGCCGGCGCAGGAGCCGAGCTCGGCACGGATGGGGAGATGACGTGATGGCCGGTCAACGCGATGCCCGCCGGGTGCCCCGCCTCCGCGACCTGCGGATCGGCTCGCTGCCGACCGAGCTGCCGGTATTCCCGCTCCCCGGTGCGCTGTTGCTGCCGCGTGGCCGGCTACCCCTCAACATCTTCGAGCCGCGCTACCTGGCGCTGGTGGAGGATACGTTGGCCGGCGACCGGATGTTCGGCATGATCCAGCCGAGCGACGGATCGGAGGAGGCGCCGGCAGAAGGCGGTTCCGCGTCCGACCGGCCGCCCGCCCTGTTCGCGGTGGGCTGCGTCGGTCGGTTGATGTCGTTCAACGAACGCGAGGACGGCACCTGCAGCATCACGCTGGCCGGTATTGCCCGCTTCAGGGTTGGCCGCGAGCTAGATGGGCAACGCGGCTATCGCCGGCTGTCGGTCTCCTACTTCGGCTACGGGCATGATCTCGAGGAGTCGGAGTCGATTGAGTTCGACCGCGAGGCGCTGATCGCCACGCTGCGCCGCTACTTCGCGCATCGCGGCTTCGAGGCGCGCTGGGAGGCGATCGAGCAGATGGACGACGAGGCGCTGCTGACCACGCTGGGCATGATCTGCCCGTTCCCGCCGGCCGAGAAGCAGGCCCTGCTGGAGGCGCGCACGCTGACCGACCGGGCGCGCACGCTGCAGGCGCTGCTGGAGATGGCCGAGCACGAGGCGGAGCCGGGCGGCGGCCGGCCGCAGGCGGTCTGACGGCATACGGAGACACGGACGATGACGGATGAACAGCCGCAGGCATCCACTCCCGAGCCTCCGGCGCCCGACCGGCCGATGGCGGTGGACCCGCGATTGCTGGCGATCCTGGTCTGCCCGGTGACCAAGGGCGAGCTGAGCTACGACCGCGACGCCGGCGAGCTGATCAGCCGCCAGGCCGGCCTCGCCTTCCCGGTCCGCGACGGCATCCCGATCATGCTGCCGGACGAGGCACGGGTACTGGGAAACTAAGACGCGGACGATACCGGATGGCGGGCGACCGTTCAGCGCGACCGCTTCAATCCGAATGCCGGGGGATAGGTGACGACGCCGTCCTCGCCGTCGAGCGCGCCCTCGACCAATGCCAGCGCCATGAACGCGTCGCCGCCGCGGAACGGGGTCTGTAGTCGGCGCGCGGATCCGGCACGGAAGCCGAACCGCGGGTAGTAGGTCGGATGACCCAGCACGACGACCGCCTCCACCCCCTGGGTCCGTGCCTCCGCCAGGCCGGCCTCGACCAGCTGGCCACCGATGCCGCCACCCTGGAGATCGGCGTGCACGGCCATCTCCGCCAGCGCCAGCGACCGGACCGGACGCCCATCCATGCGGATGCCGACCGTCGCGAGCAGGATGTGCCCGACCAGCTCGTCATCGGCGGTCGCGACGAGCGCGATGGGAGCATCGCCCGCCTCGCGCAGCGCGTCGACCAGCTCGGCCTCGTAGTTGCCGACGAAGGCCTGCCGGTAGAGCAGGCCGACCAGCCCGCGATCGTCCGGGATCTCGGGACGTATCTCCATCGCGCGCAACTGTCCGGCCGGTGGTTCCACTCCATCTATCGCCGGGCGGCGGGGTCAGTTCCGGCTCTTGTCCACCAGACGGTTGGCGCCGATCCAGGGCATCATCGCGCGTAGGCGGGCCCCCACGTGCTCGATGGGGTGGTCGGCGGCGCGGGCGCGCATCGCCTTGAAGCCGACCTGCCCCACCTTGTTCTCCAGCAGCCAGTTGCGGGTGAAGGCGCCGGTCTGGATGTCGGCCAGCACGCGCTTCATCTCGGCCTTGGTGTCCGCGGTGACGATGCGCGGGCCGGTGACGTACTCGCCGTACTCCGCGGTGTTGCTGATCGAGTAGTTCATGTTGGCGATGCCGCCCTCGTAGATCAGGTCCACGATCAGCTTCACCTCGTGCAGGCACTCGAAGTAGGCCATCTCGGGCGCGTAGCCGCCCTCCACCAGCGTCTCGAAGCCGGCGCGGATCAGCTC
>CAXUBN010000010.1:0-22717 GCA_964249255.1 uncultured Acetobacteraceae bacterium
GGCCGATGCCGCGGCGGACGTGGTCGGGATGGGTGTACATCGCCCGGACGCGCGCGGGGTCGCGCCCGGGTTCGAGCGGACGGGCATCGCGGACGCTGGCGTGGTCGCCGCCGAACAGGGTGGCGCGACGGCTCCAGCCGCCGCAGCCGACCATGGCGCCGTCCGCCTCGACGACGACGTAGGTGCCGTCGGCGATCAGTTGCGTGTCCAGGCCCATCACCGCCTGGCTGGCCGTGATCAGCTCCGGCGACAGGAAGTCCCGCTGCAGTTGGCCGATGGCCTGCGCCATCAGGCTGCGGATGGCCGGGATGTCGGCCGGAACGGCGGCGCGGTGGGTCGGCACGGGGGCGCTCACCAGCGGGTGAGGCGGGGCAGGGCCAGGCGGGCGGCGCCGGCGACCAGCACGCAGGCGACCGTGTACCAGACGGCGATGTAGAGCGGGTCGTCGGACGGGCAGGCGAACACGAACACGAAGCCGCCCCAGGCGCCCGCCGCGATGCCGACCGCCCAGGCGGTGCCGCGCGGGCTGGTGGGGGCGCCGCGTCCCATCAGGACGCCCAGCCCCAGCGCCGCCGGGATCGACACGCCCTGTTGCCAGTCGAGCCGGGCCAGCAGCTCCGTCCAGCCATGGTGGCCGATGGCGTCGAGCCCCCAGGCGACCGCGAGGCAGGCGGCGGTCACCGCCATCACGCCGCGCAGGCCGCGGTGCGGCGAGCGCGCGGGGTCGAACGACAGCAGCGCCACCGTGCCGCTGGCCGCCGCGATGGCGGCGAGCGCGGACAGCTTCCACCAGAGGCTGGGCAGGCGCATGGCGACCGGCATGTCCGGCCGCATGGCGCCCAGGCCGAGGAACAGGACGAGCTCGCCGAGGCAGATGGCCGCGACGATGCCGGCATCGGTGCCGATCGTGCGCCGGCGCACCGGCCTCAGGCCGGCCGCGAGGCGGTCGATCAGGGATTCGATCGGCAGGGATTCGGTCGGCAGGGACTCAGTCGGCATCGGCTCGTCCCTGCACCAACGCCGACAGCCGGTGGAGGCCGCGGTGGATGTTGACCTTGACCAGCGAGGCCGTCTGGCCGGTGCGGTTCGAGGCCTCGACGATGCTGAGCCCCTGCAGCTTGACCAGCCGGATCACCTCGGCCTGCGACGGCTTCAGCTCGCCCAGCAGCCTGTCGAGCGCATGGCGGCTCCACACCGCCTCGCCGTGGTCGCCGACCGCGATATCGTCGGTCAGCGCCTCGGTGGGGTGCGCCTTCATGGCGCGCAGCCGGTCGATCCACTTGTAGCGCGCGATCGCCGCCAGCCAGGGGGCGAACGGGCGCGTCGGATCGTGAGTGTGCCGCTTCTCGTGCATCGCCAGCAGCGCGTCCTGGATCGCGTCCTCGACCTGGGCCGGCGGCAGCCGGTGGTGGTAGTAGCGGCGCAGCCAGGTCCCGACCTCGCCGAGCAGGGTACGGTAGGCGCCCGCGTCGCCGGATTGCGCCGCCGCCATCAGGCCGCCCCAGTCGGCATCGGCCACGGGGCCCTCCGTCGATCGATCGCGGCTGCTTGCGTGCGCCGCGATCGCATCCCGCATCCTAGCCAACGGGTCGTGAAAAGACGAGCGCGCGGCCTGCGCGCTGGCCGCGACTCGTGCCGCGACTCGGCCGCACCTGCTAGACCGTCGGGATGTCGATCGATCCCCTTGAGCTGTTGGGCGTGGCGGCGTCGGTGGCGTCGCTGGTGGTGGCGCTGCTGGTGCTGCGGCTGATGCTGGTGGCGGGCGGGCGTGAGGACGTCCTGGCCCAGTCCTTGACCCAGTCCCTGGCGCAGCCGCTGGCGCGGGTGGAGCACGGGCTCGCCGACCGGCTGGGCGGCATCCGGCTGGACCTGGAGCAGCGGCTGGGCGGGCTCACCACGCTGATCGCGCGCGAGCAGGGCGAGGCGCGGGTGGCGCTGCAAGCGGGCCTGCGCGAGATGGCGGCGGAGAACGCGCAGCGCCTGTCGGCGGTGCAGCGCTCGGTCAACGAGCAGCTGCATGCCAGCGTCGAGAAGCAGATGCAGACCAGCTTCCAGCGCGTGCTGGAGCAGTTCGCGTCCGTGCAGAAGGCGATGGGCGAGGTGTCGTCGATGACGGCGCAGATCGGCGACCTGAAGCGGTTGTTCTCCAACGTCAAGACGCGCGGCGGCTGGGGCGAGTCGCAGTTGCGCGCGATCCTGGACGACGTGCTGCCGGCCGGCGCCTACGAGACCAACGTTCGGCTGAACCCGAACAGCGCCGAGGTGGTGGAGTTCGCGGTGCGCATGCCGGTGCGGGCGGCGGGACCGGGCGTGGCCCCGCCGCTGCTGGCGATCGATGCCAAGTTCCCGACCGAGGCGTACGAGCGGATCCTCAACGCGGTGGACGCGGTGGACGTCGAGGCCGAGCGCGCGGCGCGGCGGGCGCTGGACGCGGTGATCCGGATGGAGGCGCGCAAGATCGCGTCCAAGTACATCCTGCCCCCGGTGACGGTGGAGTTCGCGATCCTCTACCTGCCGACCGACGGGCTCTACGCCGAGGTGGCGCGCATCCCGGGGCTGATCGACGAGCTCGGCCGCGCGTCCCGGGTGCTGGTGATGGGGCCGAGCCTGATCCCGGCGCTGCTGCGCACGATCCATCTCGGCTACGTGACCCTGGCGCTGGAGGAGAAGACCGACGTGATCCGCCACCTGCTGGGCGCCACGCGGCAGGAGATGATCCGCATGGACCAGGTGCTGGAACGGCTCGCGCGCAACGCGTCCACCATGTCCAACACCATTGAGGAGGCGCGGCGGCGCACCCGGGTGGTGGCGCGCAAGCTGCACCGGGTGGAGGCGCCGGGGCAGCCCGCCGCCGCGGGTCCGGTCGCCGAGCTGGTGGCGGACGAGCCCGACGAGCCTGACGGAACGGATGACGGGTTGGAGGCGGTGCTGCCGCTGGTAGCGCGGAATTAACTGGTCGGCGCCGCCGGCTGGACCCATCTGCAGGGGATGGTGATCTCCCATGACGCCGCAGAGGACAACGAGCCGTCGCCATCGCCGCGGCGGGTGCTGCTGGTCGAGGACGATGACGGCCTCGTGCGCGACATCGCCGAGGAGCTGGCCGCGCATGGTCACCTGGTCACCGCCGTGCAGACCGGGCCGGACGGTCTCGACCACGCGATGAGCGGCGCCTTCGACGTGGTGGTGCTGGACCGGATGCTGCCGGGGCTGGACGGCCTGGCGCTGCTGGGGCGGCTGCGGGCGGAGGCGGTGCGGACCCCGGTGCTGGTGCTGAGCGCGCTGTCGGCGGTGGACGACCGCGTCGGCGGCCTCAAGGCCGGCGGCGACGACTACCTCACCAAGCCGTTCGCGATGGCCGAGCTGGTGGCGCGGGTGGAAGCGCTGCTGCGGCGGCCGCGCGAGACCCGGGAAACGGTGCTGCGCGGCGGCCCGCTGGAGATGGACCTGATCGAGCGCACCGCACGCCGCGGCAACCGCAGCCTCGAGCTGCTGCCGCGGGAGTTCAGGCTGCTCGAGTACATGCTGCGGCGGCCGAACCAGGTGCTGACCCGCGACATGCTGCTGGAGGATGTCTGGCACTACCGCTTCATCCCGCAGACCAACCTGGTCGACGTGCATATCGGCAAGCTCCGCCGCAAGGTCGATCCGGCCGGCGAGGAGCCGCTGATCCAGAGCATCCGTGGTGTCGGGTTCACGCTGCGCCTCGCCGACTGACGGCCGGCAGCCGTCGGGCCGGCCGAGGACGGCGCAGCGGCTGCCGAGCCTCGTCGGCACCGACTGGTTCCGGCTCGCCGCGGGCGCGTCCGCGGTGTTCGCGGTGGTCACGGTGCTCGAGTTCTTCCTGATCTACTGGCGCACCACCGCCTACGTCACGGATCGTGCCGATCGGCTGCTCAACCTGCAGGCCACCGCGATGGCGGCCCAGGCACCGGCCGACCTGCGCGACGAGCTGCAGCGTTGGGCGACCTCTGACCTTCATCTGGTGATCACCGCGGCCGGGTTGTTCGACGGCGACCGCAGGCCGATCGCCGGCGACATCCGGGAATGGCCGCGGTTCCTGCCGGTGGACGGCGTCGTCCGGACCGCCACGGTCCATCCCGTCGATCAGCCGGCGCAGAAGGTCCGCGGGCTGGCGTTGGCGGTGCCAGGCCGCCGCATCCTGGTGATCACGCGGTCGCTGCAGAACCTGCAGAACTTCCACGGCGTGATCCTGGAAACGCTGGCGACCGCCCTGGTGCCGGCGCTGGTGATGTCGCTGCTGGCCGGCGCCTGGCTCGGGCGCCGCAACCTGGTGCGGGCCGGGCGCATGCAGCAGGCGATCGACCGCATCATGGAGGGTGGGCTGAACGAGCGCCTGCCGGTCCGGGGCGACGGGAAGCGCGATGGCAAGCGCGGCGGTGGCGCCGGCCGCGACGAGATGGACCGGCTGGCGGTCAGCGTGAACCGCATGCTGGAGCGGCTCGAGGATTTGCTGGGCGAGATCAAGGGTGTGGGCGACGACATCGCGCACGACCTGCGCACGCCGCTGGCCCGGGTGCGAGCGGGGCTGGAACGGGCGCGGCGCCGTCCGCCGCTGCCGGACGCGCAGCAGACCGCGGCGTTGCAGGCGGCGATCGACCGCGCTGTGGCGGATCTTGACCAATGCCTGGGGATCGTCACCGCCCTGCTGCGGATCGGCGAGATCGACACCGGCCGCCGCCGGTCCGGCTTTGCCAGCGTGAGGCTGCGCGCCCTGGCCTGCGAGCTGGTGGAGCTCTACGAGCCGCTGGCCGAGGCGGCCGGGCACCGGCTGCTGCTGGAGCCCGGGGCCGAGGCGATCGTCTCCGGCGACCCCGCCCTTCTCGGGGAAGCGCTGGCGAACCTGGTCGACAACGCGATCAAGTTCACGCGGCCGGGGGGCGTGATCGCGCTGTCGGTGGGCGATGGCGGCGGGACCGGGAGCGCCACGCTGCGGGTCGCCGACAGTGGCGTCGGCATCGCGCCCGAGGAACGCGACGCGGTGCTGCGGCGGTTCTACCGGTCCGACAAGGGCCGCAACGTGGGCGGCAGCGGGCTGGGCCTCAGCCTGGTGGCGTCGATCGCGCGGCTGCACGGCGCCCGGCTGGCGGTGCTGAACGGCGATGGCTCGGACCGTGCCGGGCCGGGTACGGTGGTCGAGATGGTGTTCGCGGCGCAGAACGAGCCGGCCTGACGGCACCGCGGTGACAATCGGTCACGCGGCGCCGGTCTGGCCGAATCATCCGGGCGCCACATCTAGACGTTGACGATAGATGACCATCGGACGCGCGGAGAGCTGTTTCCCCATGTTGACCTCCATCCCGAGGCCCTTGCGTTTCGCGGCGGCGCTGGCCGCCGCCGTAGCGCTGTCGGGCTGCGAATACGACCCCGTCGGCTATCCGGCATACGGCTACGGTTACGGCAGCTACGGGTCTCCGTATGGCTACGGATACGGCTACGGCTCCCCGGGCCTCTACGGGTTTGGTTATTCCGGGTTCTATGGCTTCGGCTATCCCGGATTCTACGGATTCGGGTTTCCCGGCCTCTACGGGTTCGGCTACGGCTACCGTGGGTTCTACGGGTACAACAACTTCGGGTACGGCTACGGCTTCCACGGTGGTTATGGCGGCTATGGCGGCTTCCGTGGTGGGTATGGCGGCTATGGCGGCGGCTTCCACGGCGGCGGCGGTTATGGCGGCCACGGGCGCTGATGACCGCTTCGAGGCGACCCACGACATAGACGGCCTGGAAGGGCCCAGGGCCGGGCTCCTGGCCCTTTGTTCATGAATCCGTGCTGGTCCGCGGTGGGCTGCGTGTTTATCACCACCGCATGAACGCCATCGTCGTCACCGCGCTACGGCGGCCTCTCACCTTCGTGGTGATGGCGATCCTGATCCTGCTGTTCGGTGGCATGGCCGTGCGCGGCACGCCGACGGACATCTTTCCTCCGATCCGGGTGCCGGTGGTGGCGGTGGTATGGAGCTACACCGGCCTGTCGCCGCAGGACATGTCGGGTCGCGTGATCTACTACTACGAGCGTTCGCTGACGACGACCGTCAACAACATCGAGCACATCGAGAGCCAATCGCTCTACGGCCGCGGCATCGTCAAGATCTTCTTCCAGCCTGGCACCGATGTGTCGGCGGCGCAGACCCAGATTACCTCCATCTCGCAGACCGTGCTGAAGCAGATGCCGGCCGGCATCACGCCGCCGCAGGTGCTGGCGTTCGACGCCTCCTCGGTGCCGGTGTTGGACCTGCAAGTGTCGTCGCCGACCATGACCGGCTCGGAGGTCTACGACATGGCCTCCAACCTGATCCGCCCGGCGCTGGTCTCGGTGCCGGGCGCCGCGATCCCGTCCCCGTACGGCGGCTCGTCGAGCAACGTCGAGGTCGACCTCGACCAATCCAAGCTGCTGGCGCACGGGCTGACCGCGACCGACGTGGGCCGTGCGTTGGCGACGCAGAACATCGTGCTGCCCGCGGGCGACCAGAAGATCGGCCCCATCGACTATCTGGTGGAGACCAACGCCACCCCGCGGGCGGTGGACAGCTTCAACGACCTGCCGATCCGGCAGGTGGGCACCGCCGTGGTGTATCTGCGCGACGTGGCCTGGGTGCATCGCGGCGGGCCGCCGCAGCAGAACATGGTGCTGGTGCACGGCCAGCAGTCGGTGCTGCTCGAGGTCCTCAAGACCGGCGACGCCTCGACCCTGGCGGTGGTGAGCGGCGTCAAGGCGAAGCTGACCGGCCTGCTCCGCACCCTGCCGGCCGGCGTCACCATCATGCCGATCAACGATGCGTCCGGGTTCGTGCGGGACTCGGTCGCCGAGGTGCTGCAGGAGATGGTCACCGCCGCCTGCCTCACCGGGCTGGTGGTGCTGCTGTTCCTGGGCTCGTGGCGCTCGACGCTGATCGTCGCCACCTCGATCCCGCTCTCCATCCTGTGCTCGATCGTAGCGCTGTCCTGGTCCGGCCAGACGATCAACGTGATGACGCTGGGGGGGCTGGCGCTCGCCGTCGGTATCCTGGTGGACGACGCCACGGTGATGATCGAGAACATCGACAGCCATCTGGAGCAGGAGGTGCCGGGGGAGGCGAACCGCGCCGCCGGCCACAAGACGCTGGAGCAGGCGATCATCGACGCCGCCAACCAGATCGTGGTGCCGACCTTCGTGTCCACGCTGTGCATCTGCATCGTGTGGCTGCCGCTGTTCCGGCTGGGCGGCATCGCCGGCTACCTGTTCCTGCCGCTGGCGGAGGCGATCGTGTTCGCCATGATCGCCTCCTTCATCCTGTCGCGGACCCTGGTGCCGACCATGGCGAACTGGCTGCTGCCGGCGCAGGTGGCGGCCCACCGCCACCCGGGTCCGGCGCCGCGGCCGGGCCCGCTCACGCGGTTCCAGAGGGGTTTCGAGACGCGGTTCGACCGCTTCCGCGACAGCTACCTGGTGCTGCTGGAGGGGCTGGTGGCACGGCGCGGGCGGTTCGCCGCCGGGTTCCTGCTCTGCGCGCTCGCCTCGCTGCTGCTGATCCCGTTCCTGGGACGGGACTTCTTCCCGGGCATCCGCTCGGGCGAGATCGACATGCACATGCGGGCGCCGATCGGCTCGCGGCTGGAGGACACCGGCAAGATCTCGGTGCTGGTGGATGGGCAGATCCGCCGGCTGCTGCCGGGCCGGGTCGGCAGCGAGGTCGCCAACTGCGGCCAGCCGGTCAGTGGCATCAACCAGGCCTACAGCTCCACCGGCACGATCGGCAACCAGGACTGCGACATCACGGTGCTGCTGCGGGACGACGCGGCACCGGTGGCGCGTTACCGGCAGGTGCTGCGCACCGGGCTGGCCGAACGCTTCCCCGGCACCGAGTTCACGTTCGGGCCCGGCGACATCACCGCCAAGATCCTGAACTTCGGCCTGCCCTCGCCGATCGACGTGCAGATCACCGGTCGCGACCTCCAGGCCAGCTACGCCTTCGCGACGCGGCTTGTCGCGCGGATGCGGCGGGTGCCGGGCATCGCCGACGTGCGGGTGCAGCAGGCGATGGGCGAGCCCACGCTGCGGATCGCGTCGCGCCGCACGTTCGCGCTGGGCACCGGACTCACCGAGAGCGACATCGCCAACACCGCGCTGGCGACGCTGTCGGGCAGCGGCCAGGTGTCCCCGACCTACTGGCTCGATCCCGCAACCGGGGTGTCGCACGAGGTCAACGTCCAGACCCCGCAGGACCAGCTCACCAGCATGAACGACCTGGAAACGATCCCGGTCGACGGCGGCAGCGGTGCGTCGGCGCAGCCGCCGCAGCTGGTGGGCGGCCTGTCCGGCATCACCCAGACCGGCACGCCGGCACTGGTGTCGCACTACTCGATCCTGCCCGTGATCGACGTCTATGCCGGCGCCGAGGGGCGTGACCTCGGCGCGGTGAGCGACGCGGTGGCCGCGATCGTGACGCAGGCGCGGCCCGGGCTGCCGCACGGCGCCAGCATCGAGATCCGCGGCCAGGCCACCACCATGCACGATGCCTACGCGCAGCTGCTCGCCGGCCTCGCGCTGTCGATCCTGCTGGTCTACCTGGTGATCGTCGTGAACTTCCAGTCCTGGGTCGATCCGTTCGTGATCATCTCGGCCCTTCCGGCGGCGTTGGCCGGCATCGTGTGGAGCCTGTTCGTGACCCGGACCACGCTGTCGGTGCCGGCCCTGACCGGCGCCATCATGTGCATGGGCACGGCCACCGCCAACTCGATCCTGGTGGTGTCGTTCGCGCGGGAGCGGATGGCGCTGCACGGCGAGCCGGCGCGGGCCGCTGTGGAGGCCGGGCACGGACGCATCCGGCCCGTGCTGATGACGGCGCTGGCCATGATCATCGGCATGCTGCCGATGTCGCTCAGCAACACCCAGAACGCGCCGCTCGGGCGCGCGGTGGTGGGCGGGCTCACCTTCGCCACCTTCGCCACCCTCCTG
This sequence comes from uncultured Acetobacteraceae bacterium, assembly GCA_964249255.1. Classification (GTDB taxonomy): domain Bacteria; phylum Pseudomonadota; class Alphaproteobacteria; order Acetobacterales; family Acetobacteraceae; genus Lichenicola. Next base: position 8,957 of record CAXUBN010000010.1, read on the forward strand.
TTCGTGCCGTGCGTGTTCGCGCTGGCGCACCGGAGAGGATCGGACCGGACGGTGGCGGGCGGCATCCCGGCCGAGGCCGCGCGGGAAGGAGAACTCGCATGACCACCCCGGGTCCGCACCAGTCCGGCGGGCGTCGGTCCGACGGGCGCCGGACGGCGGCGTCGCGGCGCGCACGGGGGGGATTGCTGGTGGCGGCGTTGCTGCTGGTCGCCATCGGGTTGGCGGCGTTCGGCATCCTGTCGCGCCAGAGCGCGGTCGCCGGGCTGCGGCAGCGCGCCGACACCGCCTCGGTGGTGTCGGTGGCGGTGATCAGCCCGGCTTCGGGGCCGGCGCGGCGCTCGGTGACGCTGCCGGGCAACCTCAACGCCTGGTACGAGGCGCCGATCTACGCCCAGGTCAGCGGCTACGTCCGGATGTGGTACAAGGACTACGGCGCCACGGTGAGGAAGGGCGACCTGCTGGCCACGATCGACAGCCCCACGATCGATGCGCAGTATGCCGCGGCACAGGCCGAACTCCACGTGGCGCAGGCGCGCGAGAAGCTGGCCGTGGTGACGGCGAAGCGCTGGCAGGCGCTGGCCGGCACGCAGGCGGTGTCGCAGCAGGAGGTCGACCAGCAGACCGCCAACGCCGCGGTGGCCCAGGCGCAGGTCGAGGCGGCGCGGCAGCAGGTGGCGCGCATGGGGGCGCTGGTTGCCTTCGAGCGCGTGGTGGCGCCGTTCGACGGCGTGGTGACCGCGCGCCGCACCGACATCGGCGACGACGTGAACGCGGCGGGCGGCGACGCCGGCAGAAGCGGCGGCGCATCCGAGCTGTTCAGCGTCGCCGACATCCACGCGATCCGGCTGTTCGTGTCGGTGCCGCAGGACTTCATCGACATCCTGAAGCCTGGCCTGACCGCGAGCCTGAGCCTGCCGCAGGCCCCGGAACGGCGCATCCCGGCGCAATTCCTGACCTCGGCCAACGCGGTCAACCCGCAGACACGCACCGTGGTCACCGAGCTCACCGTGCCCAACCCCGACCACAGCCTGTGGCCGGGCACCTTCGCCAACGTCAGGTTCTCGGTGCCCACCAACCCCGACATCCTGATCCTGCCGGAACAGGCGCTGTTGTTCCGGTCGCAGGGCATGCAGGTCGCGCTGCTGGGTCCGCACGACCGGGTTCACCTGCAGGACGTGACGCTGGGCCTCAACCTCGGCACCACGGTCCAGGTGATCGGCGGCCTGCAGCGGCGCGACCGGGTGATCGACAACCCGTCGCTGGGCCTGCTGGAGGGTGAGCCGGTGCGAGTGGTGACCCCAGAGCACGGCTATGCGCCGCGGGCAGCGCCGCCGCCGGCCGAACCGCCGCCGCCGTCGGGTGCCGGTGGCGATCCGGAAACAGATCCGACCCGATGAGGCCGGTCGTCCGGATCTGCCCGCGGCCCGCAGCCGAGCTCGCGGCCGTTCCCGCGCGCTGCGCCGGGTGGCTGCTGCTGGCACTACCGGGCCTGCTCGCGGGGTGCGACCTGGCACCCCGCTACGAGCCCGACCGCTTCGTGCTGCCGGCGAGCTACCAGGGGTCCGGCCCGTTCGCGCTGGCCCGTCCCGGCGATGCGGTGCCGCGCGGGCCGTGGTGGGCGCTGTTCGGCGACCCGCTGCTCGACCGGCTGGAGGCACAGGCGGTGGCTGGCAACCCGACCCTGGCGACGTTCGCCGAGGAGTACGTGCAGGCGCGCGACCTGGCCGCCGAGGCGCGGGCCGGGCTGTTCCCGCAGCTCACCGCCAACGCATCCACCACCGACAACAGGCAGTCGGAGCGCCGGCTGTTCCGCAACGGCGGCGGCGGTCCGAACGAGGACAGCTCCAACGTCATCGAGGCTGCCGCGTCCTGGGAGCCCGATTTCTGGGATCGCATCCGCAACGCGACGCGGCAGCAGAAGCGCCTGGCGCAGGCCAGCGCCGCCAACCTCGCCGAGGCCGAGCTCAGCCTGCAGGCCGAGCTCGCGTCCGACTACATCCTGCTGCGCGGGCTCGACGGCCAGGATGCGGTGTATCGGCAGTCGATCGGCTTCTATCAGCAGGCGGTGCGGATCACCACGCTACGCGAGCGGGGGCTGATCGCGTCGGGACTCGACGTGGCCCGTGCCGAGAACCAGCTGGCCAGCGCGCAGGCGCTGGCCAGCGGCACGCAGGGCCAGCGCGCGGTGCTGCAGCACGCGATCGCGGTGCTGACGGGGGTGACGCCGAGCGCCTTCCGGATCGCGCCGGTGGCGGACGCGGTCCTGCGGATCCCCACGGTGCCGGTGGGCGTGCCGTCGGCGCTGCTGCAGCGCCGGCCCGACATCGCCGGCGCCGAGCGGGAGATGGCGGCCGCCAACGCGGCGATCGGGGTGTCGCGGGCGGCGTTCTATCCCGACATCACCATCAGCCTGCTGAGCGGGTTCCAGGACAGCGGGTTCAACCTCCTCAGCCTGCCGAACAGCATGTGGACGGTGGGCGCCGGCGCGGTGCTGCCGTTGTTCGTGGGGGGCCTGCGCCGCGCCGAGCTGCAGCGGGGCTGGTCGCAATACGCGCAAACGCGGGACAACTACCGCGCCGTGGTGCTGTCGGCGTTCCAGCAGGTCGAGGACGGGCTGGCGCTCACCGCGCAGCTGCACACCGAGGCGGCGCTCCAGGCGCAGGCGGTGGCATCGGCGGAGCGGGCGCAGACCATCACGCTGCAGCTCTACACCGGCGGCCTCACCAACTACCTGGACGCGGTGGTGGCGCAGGAAACCGCGCTGGTCGCGCGGATCGCGCAGGTTCAGGTCGAGACGCAGCTCCTGCAGGCGTCGGTGACGCTGATCCGCGGGCTCGGCGGCGGCTGGAGCACGGGGCTGCTGCCGACCGGGAACGGCGTGCTGCCGTTCAACCCGCTGGCACTGACCGGCAGCGACCGGCAGCCGCGGCCGGACGGGACCTGACGGCGTCGGCGCGCCGGGTCAGGCCTTCCAGGTCAGGAGGTGAGCCGGTCCGCCGAGATCGGCGTCATCGCGCAGGCCTGGGGCGCTCCGGACGCGAAGATCGCCGGTGAGAGTCAGCCTGAACCGGCCGCTGGGGTCGCCGTCGGCGCGGGCGGCGAGGCAGGTGCCATCGCGCAATGGGCCTCAATCACCGTGTCATCGACCAGGATATCGAACGACGGCCCCGCCTAAGGTTCCGGCCCAGGTTCCGGCTTCGGCCCGGTCGCTCAGCGTCCAGCTCGTTCCAGTTCAGCAAGCGCTGATCCGGACCGGCCCCGGCGGGTGTTGTGCGTATCCGTAAGGTGGGCCCGTCGACGGCATCATCCCGCTCCAGCCCCCGCCCCCGTTGCCGGGCAACCGCCCTGCGCCCGAGGAGTCAGCCCCAGGCGATGTGGCGACCGGCCCGGTCCAGCGTGCGGCGTGACCGCGTCGCCCGCAAAGCTGCCGATGGCCGAGAAAGCGCACGTTTTGTCATCCAGCGCTCGGACAATGTCGTCGGCGGTCCCGGCGACCAGGGTGGGGCGCGCGCCCGCTACACGACGTCGATGGCGACACGGTAGTCGGAACGGCCGAAGAAGGGCAGGCCGATCCATACGTCGTCGGCGTCCGGCATTCCCTCGCTCGGGTAGTGGAACTCGCGGATCCCCTCGTGCTCGACCACCGGCGTCGGCGCCTGCTGGACGTAGCGGCCGCCGCGGGCCAGCACGATGCGCTCCTCGACGTGTACGGCCCGATCAGCCCGGTCGGACAGGACGCGGAGGCGGAAGATCCGGTCTCCCGGCCCCAGGCAGCAGGCCAGGTAGAGGAAGCCCTGCAGCGCGGTCTCGTCCGGTGCGCCGGCGCCGGCCGGGAATTCGGCGGGCACGGATGACAGCGTAACGACGGTCTGGTCCGCGTCCGCCACGTCGAGCTGCAGCCGCAGGGGGGTCCCGGTCTGTTCCGTGAACAGGTAGGCGAGCGGCTGGCCGGCCGGTGCATGGGGTCCGACCGGCAGCGCGATGATCTGGCGGTTCCCGTCCAGCATCGGGTTGAACCCGATGCGGCGCGCCGTCGGCTGTCCGTCGGCCGCCGGTCGCCAGGTCGAGATCAGCGACGAGAAGCGCTCGTGCGACCGGAGCGACCGGGCCATCTCGGCAAGGATCAGGCGGTGGAGCACGCGTCGCTGGTCGCGCTGCGCTTCCGGGACTCCCGCGAGCCGCTCGGTCAGGTCGGCCGCCATGCCGGTGGCGGCGGCGGCGGTGATCAGGTTGGCGGGGCTGCGTTCGAACCATTTGAGCAGGCAGACATGGTCGGGGAAACGCTCGCCGATGCCCATCACGTCGTCGAGCCTGACGTTGTCCGTGGGCGGCCGGTCCCAGAACATGTGGCAAAGGTGCACGTAGCGGCCCGATCCGAACGTGCACAGGATCGTCGCCGGAACGATCTCCTCCATCGGGAACTCGCCGTCCGGCCGCATGGTCGCTCCCAGCGCGATGATCTCGGCGCGCCGGGCGTGCAGCAGGCCCCAGTCGGACGCCGCGGCGAACAGGCCCTCGATCTGGTTGTTGCCCACCCGGGTCAGCCCCCAGGTGTCCCTCAAGAAGGGGATCAGGTCCGGGCTCCTCGCCAGCATCGGCCAGTACCACGTGTCGGGCAGGTCGTTGAGGTCGACGCCGGTGACGTGGCCGCTGCGGGCGAGCGCCATCTGCGCCGCAACCGGATCGAAGCGGCGTGCGAACAGGCTGTTCGAGGCCAGGGGACAGAAGTATCCGAACGGCCCGAAGTGGCCCAGCGCCGCCTCGAACGCTTCCAGGTGCCCGTTCAGGAGGGTGTGGCCGAACTTCCGGCGCGGCAGCGCGCCGGTGATCACCAGCACCCGGTCGCTGTGCTCTGCCACGGGACAGGCGATCTCCCGACCGGGGGGAAGGTTGACGACCAGGATGGCGTCGGGCCCGGTGTGGCGGAGGACGTTCTCGACGTAGGTGGTCAGGAACCCGTCGGACTCGTTGTAGAGGGTCGAGAACACCACGCGTTCCTGCACGGCCTGGTTCATGTCGGGCATCACCTTCGTGTGTCGGGTCGATCCCGACCATCGCCCCGATCCGGCGCGGTGACCAGCCATCCGGCTCCCGGTTCCTCACGGGCGGATCCCGGGTGGATCGCCGCCGCCACGGCGAGACGTCAGGGCGCGGTCCTGGTGTCGCCGGTTACGGGAAGATCGATGCGGGAGGACCGGGAACCTCCCGTATCCCAAGACTTGCGCGGTGGCGCGCGAGGCCCTATAGGCGCGCCTCCTCCGGAACGCGGGAGGCCAGCCCCGGGCCAGTCCCCGGGTCGGCCGCAGGCACCGCGGTCCTGGCATCCAAGGGAGCCCGGGATATGGCCAAGAAGATCGTCGGCTACATCAAGCTGCAGATACCGGCCGGCAAGGCGAACCCGTCGCCGCCGGTGGGCCCGGCGCTGGGTCAGCGCGGCCTCAACATCATGCAGTTCGTCAAGGAGTTCAACGCGGCCACCCAGGGCATCGAGCCCGGCACGCCGACGCCGGTGGTGATCACCGCGTTCGCCGACCGCACCTTCACCTTCATCACCAAGACGCCGCCCAACACGCACTTCCTGCTGCGCGCGGCCAAGGTCTCCAAGGGCTCGCCCACCGTCGGCAAGGGGGCGCCCGCCGGCCGGGTGACGACCGCGCAGCTGCGCGAGATCGCCGAGATCAAGATGAAGGACATGAACGCCAACGACATCGACGGCGCGGTCCGCATGCTGGCGGGCTCGGCGCGGTCGATGGGCCTCACCGTGGTGGAGGGCTGATCCCATGGCCAAGAACAAGCGACTGGCGGCGGCCGAGGCCAACGTGGTGGCCAACCGGACCTACCCGCTCGCCGAGGCGATCGCGCTGGTGAAGACCAACGCGACGGCGAAGTTCGACGAGACGGTGGAGCTGACGCTGGGTCTGGGCATCGACCCGCGCCACGCCGACCAGATGGTGCGCGGCCTGCTCAGCCTGCCCAACGGCACCGGCAAGACGCTGCGCGTCGGCGTGTTCGCGCGCGGTCCGAAGCAGCAGGAGGCGCTGGACGCCGGCGCCGACGTGGTGGGCGCCGACGACCTGGCCGAGAAGATCCAGGCGGGGGAAATCGGCTTCGACCGCTGCATCGCGACCCCGGACATGATGGCGCTGGTGGGACGGCTGGGAAAGATCCTGGGCCCGCGTGGCCTGATGCCGAACCCCAAGCTCGGCACCGTCACCATGGACGTGAAGGGTGCGGTCGCGGCCGCGAAGTCGGGGCAGGTCGAGTTCCGTGCCGAGAAGGCCGGGTTGATCCATGCCGGCATCGGCAAGGCCTCGTTCGACGAGGACAAGCTGGCGCAGAACATCCGGGCCCTAGTGGACGCGATCCAGAAGGCGAAGCCGACCGGCGCCAAGGGCACCTACCTGCAGAAGGCGGCGCTGTCGTCCACCATGGGGCCGGGCGTGAAGCTGGACGTGGCGACGCTGGCCGCCCCCGGTTGAGCATGAAACGCGTCGGCGGGTAGGCCGCCGGCGAGCAGGAAGGCGGGTCAAGAGATCCGGTCTTCCGAACCTGTCCAAGACCGCACGTGGCGGTGCCCCCTCGGGGGTCCCGCCTTAAGCGATCCCCCGGGATCGGCGCGCGGGAGACGGGAGACGCCGAGGCGGTCACCCCCAGGGTGGCGTGCCGCGGTGGTTCCGGCTTGATCCCAGGACAGTTGAACCGGGCAGGGTCGCGCACCGTGCGGCCCGGTCCATGGTTTAACCCGGTTTCCGGGGGCTCGTGCCCACGGAGACCATGACGGAGTTTGGGATTTGGACCGTACGGAGAAACACGCGTTCGTCGCCTCGCTCGCCGCCGTGTTCGCCGAAACCTCGATGGTCGTCGTCACCCGCAACGACGGCATGACGGTGGCCCAGGTGACCAACCTGCGCAGCCGCATGCGGGGTGCGGGGGCGACGTTCAAGGTGGCGAAGAACCGGCTGGCCACGCTGGCGCTGGACGGGACCCGGTTCGACGGCATCGCGCCGTTGCTGAAGGGCCCGACGGCGCTGGCCTGGGCGCATGACCCGGTGGCGGTGGCCAAGGTCGCCGTCGACTTCGCCAAGACCAACGACAGGCTCGTCATCCTCGGCGGCGCGCTGGGTACCCAGACGCTCAACGCGGATGGGGTCAGGGCCCTGGCCGAGCTGCCGTCGCTGGACGTGCTGCGGGCGCGGTTGGCAGGGCTCATCGCCACGCCGGCCACGCGCATCGCGGGCGTGCTGCAGGCGCCGGCGGCGCAGTTGGCACGGGTGTTCGGGGCCTATGCGACCAAGGACGACGGCGGAGACGGCGCAGGGGCGGAGGCGGCCGAGGCCGCCTGAGGGCAGCGGTGGCCGTTACCGGAAAGTGAAGGCGGGTCCGGGAACCGGGCTTGCGTGGAACCACACAGCGTTTATATCGGAAAGATCAAATCATGGCTGACCTGTCGAGGCTCGTAGACGAGCTGTCCACCCTGACCGTCCTCGAGGCGGCGGAGCTGTCGAAGCTGCTTGAGGAGAAGTGGGGCGTTTCCGCGGCAGCGCCCGCGGCGGCGGTCGCGGCTCCAGCCGGTGGTGGCGCCGCCGCGGCGCCGGTCGAGGAGCAGACCGAGTTCACGGTGATCCTCGCCAAGACCGGCGAGAAGAAGATCAACGTGATCAAGGAGGTGCGCACGATCACCGGACTGGGCCTGAAGGAGGCCAAGGATCTGGTCGAGGGTGCGCCGAAGCCGGTCAAGGAAGGCGTCAACAAGGAAGACGCCGCGAAGTTCAAGAAGATGCTGGAAGAGCAGGGCGCCACTGTCGAGATCAAGTAGGCAAACTGACAGGCGGCTGGCGCGGCGCGGGACGACCCTGCGCCGTATCGGCTGAACGAGACGGTCGGAGGGCGGAACCCAGGGATGGGGTCCGCCCTCTTGGCCGTGCCGGCGCTTCCGGCCGCGGAACACGCGGCGGGTGGGCATCGCGGCGATGGGGTGTGACGAGGAGGTTCCGGCACCGCGTGGGCGCGGCGGCGGGGCAGCCCGGTTCGAGGCCGGGCGGTGACGGGAATCGGTGGCCGGAGGCTCGGCCGGGCGGCTGGGATGCCCATGGTGGCATGTCCCAACCGTCCGTGTCAGGCCCCGCGGCCGGCAGGCGACGGGAACAGGGTGACACGATGAACGCGATGACCAAATCGTTCACGGGGCGCAAGCGCATCCGCATGAGCTTCGGCCGCATCCCCGAGGTGGCGCCGATGCCCAACCTGATCGACGTGCAGCGCGCCTCCTACGAGGCGTTCCTGCAGATGAACGTCCGGCCCGACAGCCGCACCGCGTCCGGGTTGCAGGAGGTGTTCCGGTCGGTGTTCCCGATCAACGATTTCGCCGGCCGCGGCCGGCTCGAGTTCGTGCACTACGAGCTCGAGGAGCCGAAGTACGACGTCGAGGAATGCATCCAGCGCGGCATGACCTTTGCCGCCCCGCTCAAGGTGATCCTGCGCCTGATCGTGTGGGACGTGGACGAGGACACCGGCAGCCGCTCGATCCGCGACATCAAGGAGCAGCCCGTCTACATGGGCGACATGCCGCTCATGACGGACAACGGCACCTTCATCATCAACGGCACCGAGCGCGTCATCGTCAGCCAGATGCACCGCAGCCCGGGCGTGTTCTTCGACCACGACAAGGGCAAGACGCACTCGTCGGGCAAGTTCCTGTTCGCCGCCCGCGTGATCCCGTATCGCGGCTCGTGGCTCGACTTCGAGTTCGACAGCAAGGACATTGTCTACGTCCGCATCGACCGGAAGCGGAAGCTGCCGGTGACCACGCTGCTGTACGCGCTTGAGGGGGCCGCCTCGCAGGCGGCGCGCGCGGCCAAGGCGGCCGAGGGCGGCGACGTGGACGCGATGGACGTCCGCGGCATGGACCAGGACGAGATCCTGGCCGGCTTCTACGGTCAGGTCGTGTTCGTGCGCACCGAGAAAGGGTGGGCGCGCCCGTTCGATCCCGACGCGTTCCGTGGCCTGAAGCTGCTGGAGCCGCTGGTCGACGCCGAGACCGGCGAGGTGGTGGCCAAGGCCGACGACAAGCTGACCGCGCGCAGCACGCGCAAGATCGCCGAGAAGACCAAGGACGTGCTGGTCGGCCGCGCTGACCTGCTGGGCCGCTATGTCGCCCACGACCTGATCAACGAGGAGACCGGCGAGATCCATGCCGAGGCGGGCGAGGAGCTCACCGAGGTGCGGCTGGCGGCCCTGGAGGGCATGAACATCGACCGGCTACCGACGCTGGCGGTCGACACCGGCAACGGGCCCTGGATCCGCAACACGCTGACCATCGACAAGAACACCTCGCGCGAGGACGCGCTGGTCGACATCTACCGGGTGATGCGCCCGGGCGAGCCGCCGACCCCGGACACCGCCGAGGCGTTGTTCCGCGGGCTGTTCTTCGACGGCGACCGCTACGACCTGTCGGCGGTCGGCCGCGTCAAGATGAACATGCGGCTCGGCGTCGATGCCGAGGACACCGTCCGCGTGCTGCGCAAGGAGGACATCCTGCGCACGGTGAAGATCCTGTGCGAGCTCAAGGACGGCCGCGGCACCATCGACGACATCGACAACCTGGGTAACCGCCGGGTGCGCTCGGTTGGCGAGCTGATGGAGAACCAGTATCGCGTCGGCCTGCTGCGCATGGAGCGCGCGATCCGCGAGCGCATGGGCTCGGTCGACATCGACACGGTGATGCCGCACGACCTGATCAACGCCAAGCCGGCGGCAGCCGCGGTGCGCGAGTTCTTCGGCTCGTCGCAGCTCAGCCAGTTCATGGACCAGACCAACCCGCTGTCCGAGGTGACGCACAAGCGGCGCCTGTCGGCGCTTGGCCCGGGCGGCCTCACCCGCGAGCGGGCCGGCTTCGAGGTGCGCGACGTGCACCCGACGCACTACGGCCGCATCTGCCCGATCGAGACGCCGGAGGGGCCGAACATCGGCCTGATCAACTCGCTCGCCACCTACGCCAAGGTCAACAAGTACGGCTTCATCGAGACGCCGTATCGGCTGGTCAAGGACGGGGCGCTGCAGGACGGCTGGAAGTACCTGTCGGCGATGGAGGAGGAGAAGCTGGTCGTGGCGCAGGCGGACGCCGCGCAGGACACGGACGGCAACCTCACCGACGAGCTGGTCTCGGTTCGGCGCGGAGGCGACTTCCGGCTGGTCAAGCCCGAGGACGTGACCGCGTGCGACGTGTCGCCGAAGCAGCTGGTCTCGGTGGCGGCGGCGCTGATCCCGTTCCTGGAGAACGACGATGCCAACCGCGCCTTGATGGGCTCCAACATGCAGCGCCAGGCGGTGCCGCTGATCCAGTCGGACGCGCCGCTGGTCGGCACCGGCATGGAGGCGGCGGTGGCCCGCGACAGCGGCGCCACCATCGTGGCGCGGCGCCCCGGCATCGTCGACCAGATCGACGGCGCCCGCATCGTGGTGCGCGCCACCGACGAGGGCGGCGCCACGCAGGGCGTCGACATCTACCGGCTGCGCAAGTACATGCGCTCGAACCAGTCGACCTGCATCAACCAGCGTCCGCTGGTGCGCGTGGGTGACCGGGTGGTGCTGGGCGACATCATCGCCGACGGCCCGTCCACCGAGCTCGGCGAGCTGGCGCTGGGGCGCAACGTGCTGGTCGCGTTCATGCCCTGGAACGGCTACAACTTCGAGGACAGCATCCTCATCTCCGAGCGCATCGCGCGCGACGACGTCTTCACCTCGATCCACATCGAGGAGTTCGAGGTCATGGCGCGCGACACCAAGCTCGGCCAGGAGGAGATCACCCGCGACATCCCCAACGTCGGCGAGGAGGCGCTGCGCAACCTCGACGAGGCCGGCATCGTCTACGTCGGCGCCGAGGTGAACCCGGGCGACATCCTGGTCGGCAAGGTGACGCCCAAGGGCGAGAGCCCGATGACGCCGGAGGAGAAGCTGCTGCGCGCCATCTTCGGCGAGAAGGCATCGGACGTGCGCGACACCTCGCTGAAGCTGCCGCCCGGCACCACCGGCACCATCGTCGACGTGCGCGTGTTCTCGCGGCGCGGCGTCGACAAGGACGAGCGCGCGATGGCGATCGAGCGCTCGGAGATCGAGCGGCTCGCCAAGGACCGCGACGACGAGCGCGCGATCCAGGAGCGCTCGTTCTACAACCGGCTGCGCGAGCGGCTGATCGGCCAGAAGGCCGGTGCCGGGTTCAAGGGCATCAAGTCCGGCACCGAGATCACCGAGGAGCTGCTGGCCGAGCATCCGCGTGGCGCTTGGCGCAACGTGGTGGTGGCGTCGGACGGGGCGGTGTCCGAGATCGAGACGCTGAAGCGCGAGTTCGACGCCGCGGTCGGCCGCATCCAGGCGCGGTTCGACAGCAAGGTCGAGAAGCTGCAGCGCGGCGACGAGCTGCCGCCCGGCGTGATGAAGATGGTCAAGGTGTTCGTGGCGGTGAAGCGCAAGCTGCAGCCGGGCGACAAGATGGCCGGCCGTCACGGCAACAAGGGCGTGGTGTCGCGGGTGACTCCGGTCGAGGACATGCCGTTCCTGGAGGACGGCACGCCGGTCGACCTGGTGCTGAACCCGCTCGGCGTGCCGTCGCGCATGAACGTGGGGCAGATCCTGGAGACGCACCTGGGCTGGGCCTGCGCCAACATCGGGCGGGGGATCGGCGAGCTCGTGGACGAGTACCAGCGCACCGGCAACCAGAAGCAGGCCCTGCTCGACGAGTTGAAGGCGGTCTATGGCGAGCGAGTGTATGCGGACGACATCGCGACGCTGCCCAACGAGCAGCTGATCGAGCTGGCCTCCAACCTGCGCAAGGGCGTGCCGATCGCGACCCCGGTGTTCGACGGGGCGCGCATCTCCGACATCGAGGCGATGCTGACCCGGGCCGGGCTCGACAGCTCGGGCCAGTCGCAGCTGACCGACGGGCGCACCGGCGAGCCGTTCGAGCGCAAGGTGACGGTGGGCTACGTCTACATGCTGAAGCTGCACCATCTGGTGGACGACAAGATCCACGCGCGCTCGATCGGGCCGTACTCGCTGGTCACCCAGCAGCCGCTGGGCGGCAAGGCGCAGTTCGGCGGCCAGCGCTTCGGCGAGATGGAGGTGTGGGCGCTGGAAGCGTACGGCGCCGCCTACACGCTGCAGGAGATGCTGACGGTGAAGTCGGACGACGTGTCCGGCCGCACCAAGGTCTACGAGGCGATCGTGCGCGAGCAGGACGATTTCGAGGCCGGCATCCCCGAGAGCTTCAACGTGCTCGTGAAGGAGCTGAAGTCGCTCGGGCTGAACGTGGATCTGGAGCAGGGCGGGGTTTGAAGGCCAGGGGTTTCACCCCTGGACCCCACCAGAGGCTGAGCCTCTGGACTTCTTCATCTAGGAATTGGGTCCAGGGCCGTCGGCTCTGGCGGGGTCCAGGGGCGGCGCCCCTGGCCTTCACGGGAAGGGTTTCGGCATGAACGAGCTGATGAAGATCCTGGGCCAGACCGGCCAGGCGCAGACCTTCGACCAGATCAAGATCCAGCTGGCCTCGTCCGAGCAGATCCGCTCCTGGTCCTACGGCGAAATCAAGAAGCCCGAGACCATCAACTACCGCACGTTCAAGCCCGAACGGGACGGGCTGTTCTGTGCCCGCATCTTCGGTCCGATCAAGGACTACGAGTGCCTGTGCGGCAAGTACAAGCGGATGAAGTTCCGCGGCATCATCTGCGAGAAGTGCGGCGTCGAGGTGACGCTGGCCAAGGTGCGCCGCGAGCGCATGGGCCACATCGAGCTGGCCTCGCCGGTGGCGCACATCTGGTTCCTGAAGTCGCTGCCGAGCCGCATCGGACTGATGGTCGACCTCACGCTGAAGGAGCTGGAGAAGATCCTCTACTTCGAGAGCTACGTGGTTCTCGAGCCGGGGCTGACCGACCTCAAGCTGCACCAGCTGCTGAACGAGGACCAGCTGCTGGCCAAGCAGGACGAGTTCGGTGAGGACGGGTTCCGCGCCGGCATCGGCGCCGAGGCGATCAAGAGCGTGCTGGTCAGCGTCGACTGCGACGCCGAGAAGGTGAAGCTGCGCGCCGACCTCAAGGACACGACGTCCGAGGCGAAGCGCAAGAAGCTGGTGAAGCGGCTGAAGCTGGTCGAGGCGTTCGCCGAGAGCGGCTCGCGGCCGGACTGGATGATCCTGGACGTGGTGCCGGTGATCCCGCCCGAGCTGCGCCCGCTGGTGCCGCTGGACGGCGGCCGGTTCGCGACGTCGGACCTGAACGACTTATATCGCCGCGTCATCAACCGCAACAACCGGTTGAAGCGCCTGATCGAGCTGCGCGCCCCCGACATCATCGTGCGCAACGAGAAGCGCATGCTGCAGGAGAGCGTCGACGCGCTGTTCGACAACGGCCGCCGCGGCCGCGCCATCACGGGCGCCAACAAGCGTCCGCTGAAGTCGCTGTCCGACATGCTGAAGGGCAAGCAGGGCCGGTTCCGGCAGAACCTGCTGGGCAAGCGCGTCGACTACTCGGGCCGCTCGGTGATCGTGGTCGGGCCCGAGCTCAAGCTGCACCAGTGCGGGCTGCCCAAGAAGATGGCGCTCGAGCTGTTCAAGCCGTTCATCTACTCAAAGCTCGAGAAGTACGGCCACGCCACCACCATCAAGGCGGCCAAGCGGATGGTGGAGAAGGAGCGTCCCGAGGTCTGGGACATCCTGGAGGAGGTGATCCGCGAGCATCCGGTGATGCTGAACCGGGCGCCGACGCTGCACCG
>CAXUBN010000011.1:0-21361 GCA_964249255.1 uncultured Acetobacteraceae bacterium
CTGCTGCAGCACGCTCGACAGACCGATCTGCGTCGCCGCGATCTGGCCGGCGATCGGCAGCGCCAGCGCCATCAGCCGCGCCAGCCAGCCCAGCAGCAGGCCGCACAGCAGCTCGCCGCCGATCAGCGCCAGCACGCGCAGGGGCTGCCCGTCCGCGGCCGGGATCAGGCCCTCCACCCCCGGCAGCACCAGCACGGTGATGCCGACCGCGATCCCGGCCCGGATGACCATGGGGGTGTCGGCCTCGCCAAGCCCTGGCAGCACCATCACTGCGGCGCTCACCCGGGCCAGCACCACCGCGAAGGCGAACGCCCAGGCCGGCAGCTGCGCCAGCAGCGGATCGGGCGGGGTCACCCGCCCCTCGCCGGCCGTTCCCTCACTGGCCGCCCGACGCGATCAGCCGGTCGAACAGCAGGTGAGTATAGTCGGTGAGCGTGGAGTACATGAACGGGCCGGCCACGGTGAGCGCCACACCCAGCGCCAGCAGCTTCGGCACGAACGCCAGCGTGGTCTCGTTGAGCTGCGTCACCGCCTGGATCAGCGAGATGACCAGACCCACCACCAGGGCAGCCAGCAGCGCTGGCGCCGACAGCTTCAGCACCACCATGAACATGTCGCGCAGGATCAGCGCGACGTCACCTTCCCCCATCGAACCCCTCCTGGGCCACCACGATCCGTTCAGGATCAGATCGACATCTTCATGATGTCCTGGTACGCCTGCACCACCCGGTCCCGGATCACGGTGGTGGATTGCAGCGCCAGCTGCGCCTTGGACACCGCCATCACCACCTGCGTCAGGTTGCCCTCGCCGGAGATGGCCTTGGCAGCCGCGGCGTCGGCGGCATGACCGCTCTGCACCACGCCCTGCAGCGCCCCCTCCAGCGCGGCACCGAAGCCGTCGCCGCCGGCGATACCGCCCGCACCACCGCCCGCCTGCACCTGCGCGTAGGCGCTGGCGGCCGCCGACGGGCTGGCCTGGATGCGGCCATCGTTCACTTGAGCAGGTCGATCGCGCGCGTCATCATCGAGCGTGTGGTCTGCATGACGTTGAGGTTGGCGCTGTACGAGCGCTCAGCCTCGCGCATGTCCATCATCTCGACGAAGCTGCTGACGTTGGGCGTCTTGACATAGCCGCTGGCGTCGGCGGCCGGATGGGACGGGTCGTAGCGCGTGGTGAACGCGCCCATGTCGTGGCCGACCTCCTTGACCGACACCTCGGGCGTGCCGGACTCCCGGTCCATCGTTTCGCCGAAGGTGACCGTCTTGCGGCGGTACGGATCGGCACCCGGGGTCGAGCCGGTGGTGTCGGCGTTGGCGAGGTTCTCGGCGATCACGCGCAGCCGCATGCTTTGCGCGTCCATGCCGGACGCGGAGATGTCGAGCGCCTTGGAGATGTCCATGCGCTAGGACGCCTCGTGCCGGGAAGCCGTGCTCGGGTGGCGGATCATGCTCAGCCCTTGCCCAGCGCCGTCGCATACATGCTGGCATACTTGCCATACAGGCTGGTCACCAGCCGCTGCTGCGTATCCGTGTCGGCGACCTTGGTCATCTCCTCGTCGAGCGAGACCGCGTTGCCGTCGATGGAGCGTTGACGTGGCCGCATCAGCACGGTGCCGGCGGCTCCGGCACTGCCCGGGAGGTGCATCGGATCCGTCCGGGCCGGCTCGACCTGCAGCGCCAGGCTGCTGCCGAACGGTTGTTCGTCGCGTGGCACGTAGCCCGGGGTATCGGAGTTGGCGATGTTGCGGGCGAGCACGCGCTGGCGGTCGTCTAGCCAGCCGAGGCGGCCGGCCGCGAGGCCCAGGATGTCGGTCCGATCGGCGCTCATGGTGGACCCTCCCTTCAACCGAGATGCGAGGTCGTCTGGGACGGACATTGCCGGAATGACCTTTCCCACCGGTTAACGTCTTCGATTGATCACCAAGGCGACCATCGTACGGGCTTCGGACCGCTTCAAGCTTCGTTAACCACCCGCACGCCATGATGCCGGGACGCAAACCGGCAAAAGGCCGCGTGACATGTCTCATTTCGACCTGCTGAGCGCCGTCGGCGCGCTGGCGCTCGTTCTCGGCATGATCGTCCTGCTCCGCTACGGCGTCCGCCTCGTCGGACCTGCCGGGCGGCTGCGCGACTCATCCGCCCCGCTGCTGGTCGCCGGCCGCCTGGGACTCGACAACCGGCGGCGGCTCTACCTGATCGAGGCGGGCAGCGGCCAGGTGCTGGTGCTGACCGGGGGGGGCAGCGACGTCATGCTGCCCCTGCCGCCTCGCGGTGAGTCCCGACCGTGAGCGGCCGCGCCACCGCGCTGGCGGTCGTGGCAACGCTATCGCTGCTGCTGCTGCCGGTCGCCGCCCAGGCCCAGGCCGTCAGCATCGACCTCGGCCATGCCGGCGAGGCCGGCGCCACCGGCCGGCTGGTGCAGCTGACCGCGCTGGTCACGCTGCTGTCGTTGGCACCCAGCCTGCTGGTGATGGTGACCGCCTTCACCCGCATCGTCATCGTGCTGTCCCTGCTGCGCAGCGCCATCGCCGCCCAGGGCACGCCGCCCAACACGGTGCTGATCGGGCTCGCCCTGTTCCTGACCTTTTTCGTCATGCAGCCGGTGCTGATACAATCCTGGAGCGGCGGCGTGGTGCCGCTGATGGATGGGCGGGTCGCGGAGATGGACGGGCTGCGCATGGCAGCCGAGCCGTTTCGGCACTTCATGTTGGCCAACGTCCGGCAGCCGGACCTGCGGTTGTTCCTCGACATCGCCCATCTGCCGGCACCGCCCACGCCGCCGGACACACCGTGGCGGGCGCTGGTGCCGGCCTTCATGATCGGTGAGCTCCGGCGCGGCTTCGAGATGGGCTTCCTGCTCTACCTGCCGTTCCTGATCATCGACATCGTGGTCTCCAGCGTACTGATGAGCCTGGGCATGATGATGCTGCCGCCGAGTTCGATCTCGCTCCCGTTCAAGCTGATCTTCTTCGTACTGGTCGATGGCTGGCACCTCGTGGCGGGCAGCCTGGTGCAAAGCTTCGCGCCCACTTGACGCACCGGAACCCGGCGTCCGGCCCGCGTTAAGCATATGGGGAGAGCGTGATGAAGCAGGACCATACGGAGGAAAGCATTCTCCACACGGACGATCAGCAGAACACCGGCAACCACAAGACGCCTGGGACACCGGATGCGAAGGGCGCCGACAAGGTAGGCGGAACTCGTGCCGGCGCCGAGAACTTCGAACCGTCGTCTGGCGGTCCAGGGCCGGCCGGACCGGAGGACGGATCATAGTCTCCTGCCGCTGACGGAGTCTGATCGTCGCCGGAGTGGTGTCTCGCGCACTGAGACACCATTGGTGGTCCGGATATCCCGGTTAGGGACGCTTGATCGGTCGTTAGGCTACTCAGCCAATGGGCCAATCATTCGTTGCGGAGGCGGCTCTGTGTCGTCCGACCAACCGTCGGTGACACTCCGTGGTGGAAGCCTGACGAGGGCGGACGGTACAGCCGGGCGTCTTAGAGGCTAAAATGTGTTTTTTGATCGGATGAGCTAGCCGAGACGACGTGCCTGCTCATCGCGGGGGAGATGTTCGGCGATGTAGGGCGGCAAGCTGAAAGCGGCGACATGGACCTCCGGCGTCCAGTAGCGGGTGGTACCGAGGATACCGGCTTGTTCGGCCGTTTCCGCAATCGTCGCCACCGGGGCCGGCATCGCCAGGACATCCCCCTTTCCGGCAATTCCCAGCGTCATGAAACCGCCGACATAGGTTGGAACAGCCGCGACATAGGCGGACACGCGGGGGAAGAATCTGGCTCGCCGCGCACTGGTCTCACGCAGCTCGTCCGACTGCATGAACGGCACGCCACACTGGTTGACGATGAGGCCGTTGGCGCTCAGCACGCGCGAGCAGTTCGCGTAGAAGTCGTCGGAGAACAGAACCTCGCCGACGCCCACCGGATCAGTGCTGTCGACGATGATGACATCAAACTCGCCCTCGGCGGCGTTGCGGACGTGATCGATACCATCGCCGACGATGACCTCCGCCCGCGGATCGCTCCAGGCATCGCCCGCGATCATCGGCAGAAATTCCCTCGACAGCCGAATCACTTCGCCGTCGATCTCCACCATGACGGCCCGCGTCACCGAGCGGTGCTGCAGCACGCGGCGCAGCACGCCACCATCACCGGCCCCGATGATCAGGACGCTGGAGACCTTCCCATGCGTCAGCAGGGGGACGTGCGCCAGCATCTCCTGATAAACAAACTCGTCCCGCTCGGTGATCTGGATGACGCCGTCGAGCACCAGGACGCGTCCGTGGGTCTCGCTCTCGAAGATGACGATGTCCTGGAACGCGCTCCTCACGCTCGCGAGGAGCCTGCGGATCCGGAAACGCTGACCCCATGCGTCATAGAGTGACTCGTTGATCCAGCCATCCCCGGTCATCGGCGGGCGCTCCAGACAAGGCACATGAAAAAGGCCGGGCGAACCCGGCCTTTCCGGCTTGGGTGCAGGATTGCCTGGATCAGGCGACGCGACCGCGACGCTGCTCGTCCAGGTCGACGCGCGCCGCCTGAAACAGGCGCTGCATCACGGGAATCGCCAGATGCGGATCGCAGGCGCCGCACATGAAGATGTCGACAGCGGCAAAATCACGTTCCGGCCACGTGTGGATGGAGATGTGACTCTCCGCCAGCACCAGCACGCCCGACACGCCGCCATTGGGCGAGAAATGATGGAAATGGCCGTGCAGGATCGTGGCGCCGGCGGCTAGCGCCGCCTCGCGCAACGCGCGGTCGATCGCGTCCGGATCGCAAAGATTGGTCGCATCCCAAAGGTCGACCAGGAGATGAGTCCCGGCAAACTTCATGCCGTCCTTCACGACGAAATAGTCTTTCATCGCCTCCGCCGCGGAGGACGGTGCGGACGAGATCTGGATATTGCTCGGAGATTCCGAGACCATCCCCAGTTGAGCAAGTGCGTTCATCACGTACCCCCAAACCAGCAGACGGCCTGTTGGGCGGGATCGCCCCCTTGGGCCAAGGGGGCGTGAGATAGGACCTGAGGCCTGCAAGCGCAAGCCCCTTGTCCATCAGATGGGGAAAAGCCTCAGCCGCCAGCCTTGGCGGGAACGGCCGACAATGCCGAGAGCGCGCTTCGGGACACCGAAAGCTCGGCTGCCGAACGCGACAGGTCCGCATCGCCCCGAACACCGTCGGACGTCAACAAACGCAGCATGTCGCGCTTCGCGGGCGTCGTGAAGCGGTCACTCCAGTGCAGCGCCAACTGCCGGAGAGCGTCCTGATCTCCACTGCGGGCGATGGCGGAAGCCACCCGAAGCACCAGATCCTCGCCGGCCGGCACCAGCGGGCCGGTCGCCGGCACCTCGCGTGTCATGAGGGACGCGAGGGCGGCTGCCTGACCGTGCCAGTCTTGCTTGCTGGCAAATGCCGCAGCTCGAAGTTCGTCCACATCAGCACCTTGGCGCGGCGCCAAGATTGCCAGGGCCGCGTCGGCGTGGCCGGACGCGGCGTCAGCCCGCGCCCGCATGAATGCCCGGGCATCGGACAGATCGGCCGGGAGATCGGTGGTCACCGTCACATCCAGGGCCGCAAGGGTCCCTGATGCATCGGCGTGCTCCATGCGGAGCCGCGCCAGCTCGAGCCCTAGCCGCGCCCGCTCGAGGCCGGGTCCCGTCTGGGCAAGGTCACCGCTCAAGAGGACCGCCGCGCGGTCGGGGAGGTCGAGTTCGGCGAACCGGTGGGCCAGCCCGATCGAGACCCTTGTCCGATCCGCTCCTGCCGGCAGGAGGTCAAGGTTGCCTTCAATCATGCTCAACTGGCCAACATCGGGCGGCCCGCCGACTGACATCCCATTCGCCGCCATCCGCTTCAGGATATCGACAGAGGTCCGCTCCGCCTGTTCAGCCGCATCGGGAAACGACGCTTTGACGTCGCGGACCGCCTGAAGCGCCGCCGCCCAATCGCCGGCCTGCGCGCGCAGGCCGGCGATCCGAAGCCTCAGCGACGCCTCGTTGCCCGCCATCCGGGCATCCAGCGTCTCGGCATCGAGACGATCCGCGGCCTGCCTCGGCTTAAGCTGACCCAGGCTGCTCCTGATCTCGACCGCCCTCGTCGCCGCACCGAACCTGACGGCCGGATCATCGTCCGCCGCGAGCTGATCGAGCATCGCGAGCGCTGCGGTGGCCTGACGATCAGGCGGCGGAAGCATCGTCTGGGCGAGCCTCACCTTTCCATCGCCGTGCAGGTCCTGCAGCTGGGCCACAACTCCTGGGCCGCCCGCGGTCGCCAGCGACATTGCCGCGTCGCCAAGCAACCTTCGCCGCAAGTGACTCGGATAGTTCGTCAGCATCGGCAAGTCGTGCGCGATGGTTCGGGCGGCATCGGCGTTGGCAGGGTCCCGATGCGCCAGATCGAGCGCCCGCCACATCGTCACCTCGTCGCTGTTGGCGATCCGCGGATCCTCCAGCAGGGCAAGCGCCATTGGGGATCCATCGATCACCGCGGCGGCTGCCTGCAGGAAGATCGAGCGGGCAGCCTGCGGTCCGGCAGGCGCATCCTGGTCGGCAATCGCCGCCAGCTGACCTGCTTCCCGGGACTGGCCCAGCGCCAGCGCCGCTTCGGCGGCATCCAGACGCGGCAACCGCCGTTCGGGTGTGGAAAGGGTTGCCGCCGTCGCCAGGGCAGCCTTGTAGCGCCGCTCCAACTCCGCATCGCTCACCGCCGGCAGATCCAGGCTGCGGGAGAAGAACAGCCCCTTGGACGTCGCCAGGCCGACCGGTGGACGGTTCTTGCCGATCGGCTCCTCAAGCACGAAGCCGTTGGATCCGGCCCGCATCTCCAACCGGTCAGAGAGTCGCTCAATGACCACGCCAAGTAACGTCGGATACAGCACGTGGCTGGGATCACGTCGCCGGAGCTGCATATTCTGCCCATCGGCCTTGACCGTACCGATCAGGAGATCGGCCCCAGAGATCAGGTCACTGATCACGACGACATGTCCGGGATCCCGGACGGGCAAGACTATCTCGTTCGTTCGTCCATCCGGAACGATCGGAGATCCAGACCGGGCCGGCGCCGCCAGTTCGATCAGCCATCCCTCCGACCGTCGCGACACACCGACATCCACGCCTGCCCGCAGGGGAAGCGTCAACATGGCGCCGGATGACAACAGGACATAGGAGGTGGCGCCAAAGGTCGGATCGTCGCCGATTGGCGAGAGATCAATAGGCTTGCTGCTGTCGAACACCATCACCAGGGAGTTGCCGCGCCGGAAGGCCGCCGCACCGACATGCCGGTCGCAGGGCAGCAGCAACCCGCCGGGAGATTGCTGATCCGCCGGACGGATCGAGGCTGCGATGGACACCGGGCTGCCTGCCTCCTCGTCGTGGGACGCGGACCTGACCGGCGGTGTTCTCGATATGACCGAATCACCTGCCCCATCCAAGCGTCCGGGCAGCTTGTCGGCAGTATTGGGCGGCACGACGGCGATCTCGGATGGATCCACCACGGCCACCATGGATGGCGGAAGTCCCGGCAGCATGACCGGTGCCCGACGCCCATCCGACGGTGCGACGATCGCATGGTCGCCGGTGCGCCTCCCCGAAGATCCGGCCTGATCTTCCTTGGCAGGGTGAGCCGAGGCATGCACGGCGACCGTTCGTGCCGCCCTGGCGACGGGATGACCATCCCGCATCGCCGGCGTGGCGTGATCCGCTGCGCGAGCCGCTCCGAGACCCAGCGTCAGCCAAAGACCGATGAACAAGAGGCCAAAGCCTGACCGCCTCACCGGATGGCGCCCATTGAAATATGCCGCGGCATGGCGATCAACGCGCTCGTCCGCGATGTCGGACACATTCAACCATGCTGTTCAGGCAGGGATGCGGCATCCTGACGCGTACGCTTCTGCGCCAGCATCTGTGTCGCGATGCGCGCTCGCTCCGGAAGCATGTCGGCCAGGATGGCAGCGGCCTTACGATCCTCCATACGGTCCAGCACTTCCAGCAACACGTGCATGTCCAGCGCATCGAAGATGGCCGCCGCATCCTTCGGCTTCATGTCCTCATACGTCTTGACCAAACCAGTCCAGTTTTCACCGTCCCGGGCACGGCGCTGCTGCTCGAGCTGCTCGAGCTGTTTCTGCAATGACGACAGCTGGTCGAGCCTCGCCTCCAGCTTCATCTGCGCAGAGCGAAGCAGGTCCGCTCGCTGGTCGAGATCGCGCTCTCGCTCGTCCAGCTGCTGACGTCGCTTTCTCAAATCTTGAAGCAGTTGCAGCTCACCAGGGGCCACGACCGGAACCGAAGACGGCGATCCGGACGGTGCCGCAGTCGCGGGTTGGGACGATGGAGCACCGGACTGTCCGATGGCCACCGGTTGAGCGGCATCCCTGGCGGTGGCCTCGCGTGCCAGGCCGATCGCCTTCTCCGTGAACAGCAGCGCGATCACGACCATGGTCGCGGGCACGATCCTCTTGTGCCATGAGAACAATGCCATTCGCCTACCTCACCGCACGAAGTGCACGAAGGAGGTCCTTCTCCGCCTGGCTCCGGAGGCGGCTGTCCTGCTCCTCCGGAACCTGCAACGGCACCGTCAGCGGGGCGACCGGCACAAGTGCCCGCGGCAGCGAGTCGGGCGCGCCGGCATTGGAAGCCGACTTGACCCGGACCGCCTTGTCCAGGTGATCGGCGACCTTCTCGCCACGCGAGATCAGGAAGTCGAGGTCGTTCTTGAGGCTGCGAGCCTGATCGACATGTCGGGCGATCTGACGGCCTGCGCCGTCGGCGGCCGCGCGCAGCCGCTCGATCCCGGTCTCGGCCTGCCGCGTGCTCTCGTTGAAGCCCGCGACCAGCTCCTCAAGGGCGGCACGGTCGCGTCGCAGCACCCCGAGTGCCCGTTCCAGCCGGAACGCATGGAACATCGTCGCCGCCAACATGACCATCAGGACGATCTGCAGCAGCCAGTCGGTGCTGCCCAGGCTGAGGTCGGCCATCAGCCCCTCCTGGAGCCAAGCGGATCGGTGGCTCCCGGCAGGCGACCGACGACCTGATCGATCCGCACCGCCACGCGGTTCTTGCGGCGACCGACGCGCCCCTCGAACAAGACCACTTGGCCGCAGCGAAGCTGCACCGGAGCCTCGCGGCCCTGTCTCAGGATGAACTGGCTTCCCGGCCGCAGGGCGATGATGTCGGAAAGCCGCATCGGCTGCTCATCCAGCACCACGTCCAGGTCAACCTCGGTGTTCCAGAGCTCCTCGGCGAGGTGCGTTTCCCAGATGGCGTCGCGGCCGAACTTCTCACCCATGAACTGCTGCAGGAGAAGCTCGCGCACGGGCTCCAGGGTCGCATACGGAAGCACCAGATCCATCCGTCCGCCGCGATCCTCCATGTCGACGTGCATCCGAGCGAGCACGGCGGCATTCGACAGGCGCGAGATGGCTGCAAAACGAGGATTGACCTCGAGGCGCTCGAACCGGAACGTGATGGCGCACAGTGGATCGAAGCTCGACGACAGATCGGCCAGGACCACCCGGATGAGGCGCTCCACCAGGGTGCGCTCGATGGTCGTGTACGGACGTCCCTCGATCCGCATCGCCGCCGTGCCGCGTCTTCCTCCCAGCAGCACGTCGACGATCGAGTAGATCATCGCCGAGTCGATGACCATCAGGCCATAGTTCTCCCACTCCTCCGCCTTGAAGACGGCGAACATCGCCGGCAGCGGAACGGAGTCGAGGTAGTCGCCGAAGCGGAGCGACACCACGTTGTCGATCGACACCTCGACGTTGTCGTTGGTGAAGTTGCGCAGGCTGGTCGACATGATGCGGACGAGGCGATCGAACACGATCTCCAGCATCGGCAGGCGCTCGTACGACACCAGACCGGAGCTGATGATGCGCTGCATGCCGCTGCTGTCGACATCGTCGGCACTGCCGTTGTCGAAGCCGAGAAGGCTGTCGATCTCGGCCTGGTTGAGGATCCGGGCCGCATCGGGACCGGCGGGTTCGGTCCCGTCCGCCAGATCCTCGCCGCCGATCGACGACGCCCAGGCCGAGGCGAGATCCTCGTCGTCCACGCTGTCCGATGCGCCGCTCATTGGACGAGAAGCTGGGTGAAGAACAGGTCGGCGACCTGCGCAGGGGCGATCTCCGCATCGATCCGGTTCATCAAGGCTTCTCGCAGCCGGTAAGTACCCTCCCCGCCCCGCACCTCGTCCGGTCGCGTGCTTCGCAGGTAGGTCTGGAAGATATCCAGGATCTGCGGCAGGTTCGATTGCACCGCAGCGGCGTCGGCCGCGCGGAACAGCTTGATCTTCGCATGCAGCTTGATGAAGCTGGCGCGATGGTTGCCGGTGTCCAGGTTGGATACCATGTCGGGCAGGTCCACCAGCACCGGTTGCTCCGCGGCCGCCACGGCGGATGGCGCCGCATGGGAGTGGCCAGTCAATCGCCCCAGGATGCCGCCGAACCAGAGGCCGGCTGCCAGAACGGCGACCGTGACGGCACCACCGATCAGGATCAGGGGTTTCTTGCTGCGGCCGCCCGGACGTTCAGTTGAGGCTTCGCTGCTCATCCCGTGCTCCCATCCAGGCCGTCCTGGCCTGTCCGGCAACCCTAGGATAGGGGGGTTAATGGCTGCTTAAGCATCTCGAACCGGACATGACTTAAGCCTGTCGGGAGCGGCCAACGAACGATTAACGACCTGTTAGGGCCTCATCCGCATGATGGCTTGGTCACCAGGACGTCGAGATGGAAAACACGACCTACATCGCGCTTTCACGGCTCGATACGCAGCAGCGGTCGATGGACGTGATCGCGAACAACATCGCGAACGCCAACACTGACGGCTACAAGGCGCAGCGCACGCTGTTCAACGACTACCTATCGCGGCAGCGAGGCGTCGATGCCCCACGCGGTGGCGACGTGCTCGCCTACACGCAGGACCGCGCGACGTATCTCGACCAGAAGGACGGCAGCCTTACCACCACGGGCAATCCGCTGGACGTGGCCATCAGCGGCAACGGCTTCTTCACGGTCTCGACCGCGGCCGGGACCAGGCTGACGCGGTCGGGACGCTTCGGCCTGATGCCCGATGGACGCGTCGCCGATGCGTCCGGCAACCTCCTCCTCGACACCGGGGGAAACCCGCTGCAGCTGTCGCCCTCCGATACGCAGATCCGCATCTCCGGCAATGGGACCGTCAGCACCGAGAACGGCACGGTCGGCCAGATTGCCGTGGTCGTTCCGGATGACATCAACAAGCTCGTCCCGGAAGGGGGCAAGCTGTATCGCGCGAACACCACCACGACGCCTGCCACGCAGCCGAAACTCAACCAGGGGATGGTGGAGGGAAGCAACGTCCAGCCAATCGCCGAGCTGAGCCGGATGATCCAGAACCAGCGGGAGTTTCAGTTCGTCTCTCAGTTCGTGGAAAGTGAAGCGCAGCGCCAACAAAACGCCATCGACAAGATCAGCCAGGCGGAAAGCTAGCTTCGGAACGGCATGATGGAGGGGTAGCATGCGCGCGCTTGATATTGCCGGCACCGGGATGCAGGCACAACAGACCAACGTCGAGACGATCTCCCACAACATCGCCAACATGACCACGACCGGCTTCAAGCGGCGGCGGGCGGAATTCCAGGACCTGATATACCAGGACCTCCGGCGTGTCGGTTCCAACAGCTCGGACAGCGGCACGATCGTCCCCTCCGGCGCGCAGGTCGGCCTCGGCGTCAAGACCGCGGCGATCTACAGCATCAACGAGCAGGGCAACCTCCAGCAGACGAGTAACAGCCTCGACCTCGCCATCCAGGGCAACGGATACCTGCAGGTCACGCTTCCATCGGGCGACACCGCTTACACCCGGGACGGCACCCTGGCGCTGGCGGCGGACGGGACGATCGTGACGGCGGATGGTTACGCCGTGGCCCCGGGCATCACGGTGCCGACCAATGCGCAGAGCGTCACGATCAACGCATCGGGCCAGGTGCAGGTGACGATCGCCGGTCAGACCGCGGCGCAGACCGTTGGCCAGATCCAGCTTGCCACGTTCCCCAACACCGCCGGGCTGGATGCGCAGGGGGACAACCTGCTGCTGCAAACGGCCGCGTCGGGTAATCCGACCACGGGGAACCCCGGGGCATCGGGCTTCGGAAGCGTGATGCAGGGCTACATTGAGAGCTCAAACGTGAACGTGGTGAGCGAGATCACCAACCTGATCACGGCGCAGCGCGCCTACGAGATGAACAGCAAGGTCATCACCGCCTCGGACGACATGATGCAGACGCTGACGAACCTCAAATGACGAGACGGAGCGCTTGTTTGGCCCTGTTCCTGCTCATGGCGGCACAGGTTTGGACGACGGATGCCCATGCCTCCAACGCGAGCCTTCGGACGAGCATCTCCGTACGGGGTCAGATGGTACGGCTGTCGGACCTGTTCGCGGATCTGCAGCCAGGACAGGATTGCGACATCGGACCATCCCCCGAACCGGGGAAGCGGATCGTCATCCCGCCGTCCCAGCTGGCCGCCATCGCCTCGGAGTTCGGCGTCGACTGGCAACCTGGTGTTTCCTACCAGTCGGCGACGCTGGAACGTCTTGGCAAGGTCATTACCCGGCAAGAGGTTCTGGCGGTGCTGCGACCGGCCCTCGTCAGCGACGGTGCGGACGCGGCGAGCGACTTCTCGCTGTCGGCGTTCGTGTCGCCGACCCTGCCGGTGGACAATGCGGCAACACCCCAGATACAGGCGCTCGACCTCGATCCGCGGACGGGGCGGTTCTCCGCGGTCCTGCTACTCCTCAATCCCGGGGCGGACGGCATGACGCTGCGTGTGGCGGGTCGTGCCGAGCAACGGGTGGATGTCGTGACGACCACGCACGCGCTTCCGGCGGGCAGCATATTGCTGTCCGGTGATCTGCAGGTTCTGCGAGTCGGGCTAGGCAGTCTGCGCGGGGCGCCGGTGACCGGGATGGCCGAGGTGCAGGGCATGGCGCTGAGGCGGCCCGTCGCGGCAGGCATGCCGTTGCTCCGTGACATGCTGGTGCGCCCGATGCTGATCGAGCGGGGACGCCCGGTCGTGCTCCGGCTCCAGGATGCCGGACTGCAACTCACCGCTGCCGGGACGGCCCTGGAAGCCGGCGCGGCTGGCGAGCGCATCCATGTCATGAACAGCCTGTCCCACGCCATCCTGGTCGGTCAGATCACCGCCGCCGCCGCCGTCCAGATCGATCCCGGAACAGCGCCGGTGGTTGGACAAGCGATCGCTGGGGAAAATGGCCTACCGAAGATCCCTGACCAAGCCGCCGCGCGGGGCCTTGGGCCTGCGAACTATGCGCAGGAGGCGCAGGATCGATGACTCGCTGCGCCTCCTGGCTGACGGGCATCCTGATGTCCTGTCTTCTGTCCGGCTGCGGATCCTTGTCCCGATTGTCAGACCTGGGTCGGCCACCCTCCATGACACCGATCACGGACCCGACGCAGGCGCGAGACTACCGACCGCTGACGATGCCGACCCCGCCGCTCGAACAGGCCCCGAGCGACCTGGCCAGCCTCTGGAGACCGGGCAGCCGCGCGTTCTTCAAGGATCAACGTGCGGCTCAGGTCGGCGACTTGGTGACCGTCCTGGTCGATATCACCGATACGGCGGACGTCGAGGATGGTACGACCGCGACACGGACGGGGACGGAGTCGATGGGCATCCCGAACTTGTTCGGGCTCAAGGGAAAGATCGCGCAGGCGCTGACGGGGACCAACTCGCTGTCCACCAATAGCGCCAACAGCAACGTGTCCACCGGGACCATCAAGCGGAACGAGAGCGTCACGCTGCGGCTGGCTGGAACCGTGACCCAACTGCTCCCCAACGGGAACTTCGTCGTCGGCGCCCGGCAGGAGGTGCGCGTCAACAGCGAACTGCGCGTCCTGGAGGTCAGCGGCATCGTCCGGCCACAAGACATCTCGAGCGACAACACGATCACGCATGACCGCATGGCGGAGGCGCGTATCTCTTATGGCGGCAAGGGGCAGCTGACCGACCTGCAGACCCCGCGCTACGGACAGCAGCTCCTGGACGTTCTGCTACCGTTCTGACGGCTGTCAGTCGTCGCGGTGGACCTTTTCCATCCGCTCGTGCCGTTCCTGCGCCTCGATCGACAGGGTGGCGATCGGCCTTGCCTCAAGCCGCTTGAGGCCGATCGGCTCGCCGGACTCCTCGCAGAAGCCGTAGCTGCCGTTCTCGATGCGCAACAGGGCCTGCCCGATCTTGGCGATGAGCTTACGAGCCCGGTCCCGTGTCCGGAGCTCCAGCGCACGGTCCGTCTCGACGCTGGCACGATCGGCAATGTCGGCCTCATGGATGCCGCCTTCCGACAGGCTGGCCAGCGTTCCATCTGCCTCCTTCAACAGCTCCATCCGCCACCGCAGGAGCTTCAGGCGGAAGTATTCCACCTGCCTCGGGTTCATGAACTCCTCATCGTCGGCCGGGCGGTAGTCGGGGGGCAGAGTGATCATGTGCGCCTTACCCTTGGCGGCAACAGTGGTCGCCGTGGAGGATTCGGCGGCTTATAGCCAGACCCATCGACGCCGCCAAGCGACAAGTCCGATTGTCATGGTTTGGTCAAACGGCGGGACGGGGCGCGCGGTCGAGTGCGGCGGCGGCCCGGGTCAACTCGATACGGACTCGCAGGCGAACCGAACTGATCACCTGCGCCAGCCCGGGGTCGGCGGCCGTCGGCATCGTCTCGACAAGCACCAGGAGTCGACCGAGCGCATCACCCCCCTCCCCTGACAGCAGCGCGCGCTGCAGCTCGGCCAAGCCCGCCAGGAGCTTCTGGCCATGCTGACGCGCCTCGCGGTCGCCCGTCTCTGACGTCATGGCCTCCTGCAGGGCCAGCATCAGCGAGGCACTGACCGGTGCCGGCCTCGGTATGGAGGCGGCGCCGGCGGGACCGTTCATAGCTGACCCCACGGGATCTGCCGCGATGGCGAAGCCGCTTCCACGGGCGTCGGCCCGACCGGGCGGACCCGCGGGGGTTGTCGAGTCGATGCGGTCCACCGCCGATATGCCCATGGTGTCATCGTCCCGCGGGGGCGGTTGCAGGCTGTCGCTGCATCCGCGTTCATACATTCTTCGTGCTTCCGCCGCATAGTCTAGCGGCGAAAGCTTGACGAGCCTTGAAGGGACATGATGCGCGCGCTCTGCCTCCTGATCCTTCTGTCGACGGCGGCAATACTGTTGCCCCGGCAGGCCGTATCGGAGTCGGTACGGATCAAGGACATCGCTGATGTCGAGGGGATCCGGAGCAACCAGCTGATCGGCTATGGGCTTGTTGTCGGCCTGAACGGGACCGGTGACCGGCTGAACAACTCGCTGTTCACGCGGGAGTCGCTGATCAGCATGCTCGAGCGTCTGGGCGTGAACATCCGCGACCAGGAAACGAAGCTGCAGACGCGCGACATCGCCGCGGTGATGGTGACGGCGGAGCTCGCGCCGTTCTCGCATGACGGCAGCCGCATCGATGTGACGGTGTCGGCCACCGGCGATGCTACCGACCTGTCCGGTGGAACGCTGCTGGTCACGCCGCTCATGGCCGCGGATGGCGACGTATATGCCGTGGCACAGGGTCAGTTGGTCAGCAGCGCCTTCACGGCGAAAGGCGCTGCCGCGTCGGTGACGCGCAACATTCCGACCAGCGCCCACATCGCCAACGGCGCCCTGGTCGAGAAGGAGGTTTCGGTCGATCTGGGGGCACGGAACGAGTTGCACCTTTCGCTCCGCAATCCGGACCTCACCACCGCCGAGCGGATGGCCAGCGTCATCAACGCCAGCGTCGGCGACATCGCGCGGGTCAGCGACCCGCGCACCGTGACGCTGGCGCTCAGCGGCGGCGATGTGATGGGCACGCTCGGCCGCGTGGAAGACCTGATGGTGCAGCCGGATACGCCGGCGGTGGTTGTGGTCGATGAGGCCAGCGGCACCATCGTCATGGGCGACAACGTTCGGATCAGCACCGTGGCGATCGCTCAGGGGAACCTGACCGTGCAGGTCACGGAGGCACCGGTCGCCTCGCAGCCGAACCCGTTCTCCGGCGGCAGCACCGCCGTGCTGCCGAGAACAACGGTGAAGGTCGACACCGGTGCCGGGAAGCGGCTCGGGATCCTTCCGGAAAGCCCGAGCCTGCGTGACTTGGTCGGGGGATTGAACGCGCTGGGCGTCGGGCCGAGGGACATGATCAGCATCCTGCAGACGATCAAGGCAGCGGGCGCGCTACAGGCCAACCTGGTGGTGCGATGACCGCAATACGCTCTATCTCCGATACGACCCCGGCGTCGGCATCCGGCGCGGCGACGGTCGCGGCACCGGATGCGAAGGTCCTGAAGGCCGCGCGAGACTTCGAGGCGATGGCGATCGGGCAGATGCTCGAGCCGATGTTTGCAACCGTGGACTCATCGAAGAGCATGTTCTCCGGGGGAGCCGGGGAGGAAAGCTTCAAGCCGATGCTGGTCACCGAGATGGCGAAGGAAGTCGAGGCGCATGGTGGCCTAGGCCTTGCTGACAGCATCTACCAGCAGATGCTCAAGATGCAGGAGGGTCACCGCTGATGGCAGCTCTGCATGGCGCAGTGCAGCGCCTCTGCGATGTTCTGGAAGCCGAGAACGCCGCGCTGGCCGGGCTTGAGTTCAAGCGGGTCGGCCTGTTCCAGCACGACAAGGAGGCGGCAATGGCCGCGCTTAACAGCCTTGCCGCGGCGACGATGGATCCGACAATCGCCGCGGATCGCCTTCTGGGTAATAGGCTGCGGCAACTGGCTGCGGAGAACAGGCGCCTGCTTGAGCAGGCGATCCTGGTGCAGAGACGCATCATGGCGGTATTGGCCGAGGCAGCGAGGACCGCGCAGTCACCCGTCGGCTATGGCTCCAAAGGCAGGCAGCCCTGCCACGGCGCGAGCCGCGCCGTGGCATTGATCACGCGAGCCTGAACGGGGCAAGACTGCCGGCACCCCATCGCCAACGATCCTGTCACGCTGGGGAAGTCGATGTTCGTGGTCCTCAGGACAACGATGCCGGAGGGTTAATCACCATCTGGATCAGAGGCCTCAGCCGCTTGGTGTTCATTCACCGGATGGTTGTTCCCGTCCTCCCTCGGCTCGGCAGGCTTCCGGCCACGACGCTTCACCGGGGTTGCCTGGCGTAGGACGTCTGCGGCCTCTCGACGCGTCGCGGCGCTTGGAGAGCGGCGCGTCTTAACCGCCACATCGCTACGCAGGGATGCTGATCTCACCGCAGCACCCCGCGCTCCCTTTGCCGGTAGCTTCTTGACCGCCGCCGTACGCGGCGCTCGCGCCGCGGACGTCCGCCCAGCGGTCGGCTTAGCTGCCGGGGCACGTGTCGTGGTGGTCTTGGATCCGGTGCGACGGCCGGTCGCAGCAGGCAACTTGCCAGCGGTGCCCGCGCGTGCCGCGGTGCGGGTCGGGCGGGATGGTTTGCCGGTCGACGCGGTACCCCGCGTGGTCGTCGTGCGACCGCTGTCCGCACGTGCCGCCGCCGTACGCTTGGCTGGGGTCGGCGCCGCCTGCGTCCGCGTGGTCGCCGTACGCTTGGCGGTTGTCGTCGCCTTCGCGCGGGTGGTCTTGCGGGTCGTGGTGCTGCTTGCGGTTCTTGCGGTCGCAGTCTTGGCAGCCGCGGTCTTGGAGTTCCGGGCGGGCGGCGTCCGGGTCGTCTTCGCGCGGGCGGGTGCCTTGACGGGGCGCGCCGTCTTCGGGACCGGCTTTGCGGCAGTCTTGCCCGTGGTCGGTCGCTTTGTCGCGGTCGCTTTGGTACGGGTGGTGCGCGTGGCACCGGCACGCGCGCTCGTGCCCGCGGTGCGGCGACCACCAGGCCGGACCGCCATCGCGCGGCGACGCGGACCCTTGTCCTTGCTGTCACTGCTCATGCTGAAGCCTTCTTCCTTGAGGAGGAGACGATGATGGTTTGGAAAGGGTCACACGCCCGGTCGCCGCTAAGCGAACGTCTCGGTGCGCAACCCTTAAGCATGGGCCGAGCCCGTTTCGGTCGTGTCGTTACGGTCATCACCAGACTGAAGCGGCATCCGGATGTCGGAGCCGGGGGGCGCGAATCGCGAAGCCGGCAGGCGCGACCAAGCATCGTCTTCCTAAACCCGATGAACGCTGTCAATTGAAACCGGTCGTCAGCATAAAGTTTCTTTGTCGTCTTCTTCGATGATGGAGGCAACAAGCGCCAGCCATCCGCTTGATGGTGGGCATGTGGATGCGCGCGAGGTCGATGCGCGAGCGCTGGATGTGTTCGCCGATCGCCTGGCGCACTCGATCAGCATCGACCGGGTGATCGCGGGGGCGCGGCCGGCGTGATACGTCTGCGGGATGACCGATCGCCTGCACCAGGATCGTGTTGTCGGCGGGATACTCAAGGCTGTCGAACGGAATGATGACGAATAACAAGGCTACGGCGCCTGCCCGGGCGATCCCGTCCAAGGCTTGCGGACATGTCGCGCGATGAGACGCCATCTCGCATGGCTTCTGCTGGCGTCGGCACTTGCGGCCTGTGCCGACAACCCGGGGGCCGGCACCTCGCAACCGACATCGGCACCAACGCCGACGCCGGTGGCGCAGTATCGGACCTCGCAGGGTCCGGCCGCGCCGGACGCGCATGTGCCCGATTTCGCGACGCGCGACTTCGTGTCGTTCAACCGGCAGGACGCGATCGCGATCGCGCTGCGCGAATGGCGGCTGTTCGGCGAGCCGGTGAACGACGACGATCCGGAGCTGCGGCCCGACCCGTCCGGCCCTGGCGTGAAGCCGGAGCGACTACCGGGTCTCTGGGAGCGCGTCGGCGAATATTGGTGGATCGGCCAGGATCCGTACGAGGCCGAGGTGAGCTGGACCGGCAAGCACAACGCGGAGGGCACGCCGTTCAACTTCGCGCATGACGGCCGCTTCGCCTGGTCGGCGGCCTTCATCTCCTATGTAATGCGCGTGGCCGGCGCCGGCGATCGTTTCCCATACTCGCCGAACCATTCGACCTACATCAACGCAGCCGCAGCGGGCCAGGCCGGCGCCCTGCAGGCGCAGAACCCGGCCACCTACGCGCCACAGCTGGGCGACCTGATCTGCGCCGGACGCGGCGCGGGAAAGTCGGTGCGATTCGCGAGCCTGCCGACGCGCAACGGTTTCCCCGCCCATTGCGGGCTGGTGGTGGCCAAGAACGCCACGGCGATCAGCATCATCGGCGGCAACGTCGACGATGCCGTGACGCTGACCCATGTGCCCGTGAGCCCGAACGGAATGATCGATGGGCCTGACGGCATCTCGCTGGACAGCCGTTATGCCTGGTGCGCCGTGCTGCAGGTGCTCTATGACGCGAATGCGGAACCGGCGGACGGTGGCTAGCGCTGGCGCCAGGGCAGCGCCTCGGCCTTCCAGCCGGCGACCCGTCCGCGATGGCCGTGGGCGTTCGGCGGTCCCTCGAAGCCGTCGGCCACGTTGAATACCGTACGAAACCCGGCCTGCTCGGCCTGCTCGGCCGCGGCCAGGCTGCGGGCGCCGCTACGGCAGATGAAGTAGATCGGATGCTGGCGGGTGAGGCCGGCGGCATTCAGCTGCTCGACGAACTCGCGATTGGGGGCACCGCTCGGGAACGACTGCCATTGCACCAGCAGCACGCGTTTGCCGAGCGGCTGTAGGTCGGGTAGGCCGACATAGGTCCATTCGGCGTCGGTGCGCACATCGACGAGCTGGGCATCCGGGTCGTCGGCCAGCGCCTGATAGGCCTGCACCGGTCCTACATCCTCGACCATGCCGATCTCCCTTGTCCCATGTCGTGGCGCGGCCGAACCTGATCCGCAGCGGGGCCGAGCGCAACGCGGACCAGGGATCTCAATCGGGCATGTCCGCCTGCGGGGACCGGGCGCGCCGGCCCGACCCCGGCATCGGCCTGGACACCAGCGCGGTCTCGCTGAACAGCAGCCAGACCGACAGCTCGCACAGCACCCCGGCCGCCGACAATACCAGGAAGCCCGCCGGCACCGACCGGTCGGCGACCAGGCCGGCCAGCGTGGTGCTGAAGCTGGCGCCGATGCCCATGGCCAGGCCGAGCAGCCCCATGCACAGGTTGAAGCGGCCGGTGCCACGGCTGAGGTCGGAGGCGACCAAAGGCAGCATGACGCCGAACGCCGCCGAACTGACCGCGTCCAGCACCTGCACCCCCATCGTCATCGCGGGCGAGGTCGACACCGCCAGCAGCACGCCGCGTAGCGGCACCGCGGCGAAGGCGATCAGCATGATCGGCCGCCGGCCATAGCGTCCGGCCCAGCGGCCGATCCAGGGCGACAGGATCGAGCCCAGGATCTGCGGCACCAGGATGCAGGCGGCGATCACCAGCTCCGCCCGGTCGCCCGCCTCGCGGGTCACCTGGCCGGCGGCCAGCGGCAGCATCCCGGCATTGGCCAGGTGGAAGAAGATCACGCAGGCGCCGAAGCCGAACAAGCGGCGATCGCGCAGCAGGACGCGGATGCCGCCGGCCGGGCGTGGAGCTGCGACACTGACGCCGGAGGATCCTGGCCGGGGACGGCCTGGCTCGGCCCGAACCGCCGGGTGGTCGATCATGCGCAGCGCCAGCAGGCCCGGCAACGCCAGCGCGGCACCCAGGAAGAAGGTGGCGCGCGACGACACGTAGTAGCCGACGGTGCCCATCAGGCCGGCGGCCATGGCGTTGCCGATCGAGCCGAAGCTGGCATTGCGGCCGAAGCGCTCGCCCAGTGCCGCCTGCGCAGCCGCATCCGCCGCGGTCCGGGCCGCCGCCTCCGCGGCATCGCGGCTGCGCTCGCGTGGCTCGCGGTGCAGGCTGCGGCTGGTCACCACCGACAGCGTGATGGCGGCGATCGCCGGGTTGAGCATGCAGCTGGCGAAGCCGTGCAGGATCTCGGCCGCCGTCACCGGCAGCCGTTCCGGCAGGGTCGCCAGCAGCAGGCAGGACAGCACGATGGCGACGATGGAGGCCCCCGCCGCCATGCGCTTGTTGCGCAACAGGTCGACGCAGGCGCCGGCCGGGACCTGGCTGACCATGGCGGTCACCGATCCCACCGTCAGCACCAGGCCGATCTGGCCCTGCGTCCAGTGCTGGCCGGTCAGGTAGACGGCGATGAACGGCCCGAACGCCTGCTGGAGGTTGGCGACAAAGAAGTTGGTCCAGTCCAGGCCGCGCTGGCTGCGCCGGTCGATGGTCATGGACGTGGCCTCCGGGGCAGCCTCCTGGGCTGCCTCCAGGCCGCCTGCCAGGGGCGCCACTGGGGGACCCACTGGGGGCGCCACGGGGGCAGCCGCGGGGATCGGGCGGCGCAACTTCAGGTTCAGGAC
>CAXUBN010000011.1:21371-21666 GCA_964249255.1 uncultured Acetobacteraceae bacterium
CTGGCCCTGCGTCCAGTGCTGGCCGGTCAGGTAGACGGCGATGAACGGCCCGAATGCCGTCTGCAGGTTGGCAACGAAGAAGTTGAGCCAGTCGAGCCCGCGCCCGCTGCGGCGGTTGGTCAGCGCGACCGCTCCCGCATCGGCTGCCTCGGTCGATGGCGCGGGCGGTCCGGCCTGGGTCGACACCATGTCCGGCATGGCGCGCCTTCAACGCCGTCCGGACGGCGGAACCGGCGGGCGGGACGGACGAACGGCGGTGTCCGCCGGCACCGGTGGCATCGGCATCGGAGGGGGC
>CAXUBN010000012.1:0-21114 GCA_964249255.1 uncultured Acetobacteraceae bacterium
ACCCGGCGGTGCTGGCGGCGGCGGCGCCCGAGCACGCGGCGACGCTGCGCTGGATGGAGCAGCCGGTCGGGCGCAGCACGGTGCCGATCAACACGTTCTTCTCGCTGCTGGGCAACGACGCGGCGCTGGCGCTGGTGAACGACGCGCAGGTCTGGTACGCGCGTCCGCTGCTGGCCGCCGCCGGCCATTCCGGCCTGCCGCTGCTGTCGGCGGCCTCGCCGTTCAAGGCCGGCGGCGCCGGACCGGACTCGTTCGTCGACATCCCGGCCGGCCCGCTCGACATGCGGGACATCGCCAACCTTTACATGTTCGCCAACACCATCTGCGCGCTCCGGGTGGGCGGCGACGAGCTGCGCGAATGGCTTGAACGGTCCTGCGCCGTGTTCAACCGGATCGACCCGTCGGACCCGCTGCCGCAGGAGCTGGCGGCACCCCGCGCCGCCTCCTACCTGTTCGACACCATTGCCGGCCTCACCTACGAGATCGACCTGTCGCAGCCGGCCCGCTACGACCGCGAGGGCACGCTGGTGCGGCCGGATGCCCATCGCATCCGGGCGCTGGCGCATGAGGGGCGGCCGGTGCGCCCGGACGATGCGTTCGTCGTGGTGACCAACAACTACCGCGCCGACGGCGGCGGCGCCTTTCCCGGTACCGGCGCCGGCCACCTGATGCTGCAGGCGCCCGACCTCAACCGCGACGTGATCGTGCGCTACGTGATGCAGCATCGGGAGGTGACGCCGGTGCCGACGCCGATCTGGCGCTTCCGGCCGCTGGGCCGTCCGACCGTGCTGGCCTTCAACGGCACCGCCGAAACCGAGCGACACCTGTCCGAACGGCCAGGGGTGACGCGGCTCGGCGACGGCGACGGCGGCTTCATCCGCTACGGCCTCAGCCTGGACTGAGGCGGCCCGGACGCCATACGGCCGGCCCGTTCTTAACCGTTCGGCAACAACGTCCGATCTAGCATCGCCCGATCGGACACGGCGTTTCGGGACCGGAATCATCGTGTTCACCAGGATCCCGGCCGCCACCCGCATTGGCGCGTCGGGGCCAGGCTGAGGCGTCCCGATCGTTGCCACCGCTGC
The DNA here is from genome assembly GCA_964249255.1 of uncultured Acetobacteraceae bacterium. GTDB lineage: Bacteria > Pseudomonadota > Alphaproteobacteria > Acetobacterales > Acetobacteraceae > Lichenicola. The sequence continues at coordinate 1,086 of CAXUBN010000012.1, forward strand.
CGATGCTCGACCTGACGGCCTGTCTGCCTCATATTGCAGCGCAGCAACCGGCGGCGCCATTCCACGATCCGGAGGATGAGACAGCCCGTGAGAGTCCTTGTCACCGGTGGAGCCGGTTACGTCGGCAGCCACGTCGTCTGGGCCCTTCACGACCGCGGCGACGAGGTCGTGGTCTACGACAGCCTGCGCCAGGGCCATCGGGAAGCGCTGCCCGGCCCGGTCAGGCTGATCGAGGCCGAGCTTGCCGACGAGGCGCGCCTCGATGCGGCGCTGGCCGACGGGCCTTGGGACGGTGTGCTGCATTTCGCGGCGCTGTCGCTTGTGGGCGAGAGCATGCAGCGGCCCTTCCACTACCTGACCGAGAATGCCGGCCTCGGCATCCGGCTGATCGACGCCTGCGTGCGCCGTGGCGTGCTCCGCTTCATTCTGTCCTCGACCGCGGCGCTGTTCGGCAACCCCGAGACCACGCCGATCACCGAGGCCACCCGGATCGATCCGGGCTCGCCCTACGGCGAGAGCAAGCTGATGATCGAGCGGACCCTGCACTGGGCGGACCGCATCCACGGGCTGCGCTACGCCTGCCTGCGCTACTTCAATGCGGCGGGCGCGGACGCCGACGGCCGGTCCGGGGAGGACCACAACCCGGAAACCCACCTCATCCCCCTGGTGATCGACGCGGCGCTGGGGCTGCGGCCGGAGATCGTGGTGTTCGGCGGCGACTACCCGACGCCGGACGGGACCTGCATCCGCGACTACGTGCACGTGTCGGACCTGGCCCAGGCGCACTTGGCGGCGCTGGGGGCACTCGACCGCGGCAGCGTCACCTTCAACCTGGGCAGCGGCACCGGGCATTCGGTGCTGGCCGTGATCCGCAGCGTCGAGCGGGTCAGCGGCCGGCCGGTGCCGATGCGGATCGTGGGCCGCCGGCCAGGCGACCCCGCGGTGCTGGTGGCGAGCTCGGCCCTGATCCGCGCCGAGACCGGCTGGGCACCGCGCTACACCGACCTGGACGACATCGTCGCCAGCGCGCTGGCCTGGCGGCGCCGCAACCCGCACGGCTACCGCGGCGCGGCCTGACCCGAGGCATCCTGACCCGGGGCATCCTGCCCGGCGGCGCGGTTGACGGCCGGCGGACGGCTGTTACGGTCCGTCGCTGCGCGGCCGGCCCCGTCGCCGTCCGGCGCCCTGGAGGCATGGCGGCTGTGTCGGGCGACCTTGCGTGAGCGGCTGCGTCGACGTCTACGGTTATGCCGCGTCGACTGGGAGCTGGCTGCTGTGCGGCTGGGCGCCGCCCCTGTCGGGACAGGCAATCTCGGGCGAGCACCCCGTCACGCTGGTGTTTGAGAACGGCAGCATCACGGGCAACGGGGTGATCGCCCAGGTGCTGCGCGAGGACCTGGGCGATCTCGGCTTCGGCGTGCTGGTGCACCTGCAGGGCTCGCGCCGGCTCCCGGGCAGGCTGATCTCGGCCACGGTCGGCGCCTCCGGGACTGATCCCGATCGCGGCGTCGCCATGCACACCACCGCCGAGCTGACCCACGTCGACGACGAGACCCTGCTCGACATCCTCAAGGAACAGCGGCTGGTGCCGGGCGACCCGGAGGGCGACCGCATCCACTGCGTGCTGCGGCGCCCGTTCTTCACCGGCCACGACACGCTGGACCGGTTCGAGGGCCAGTTCGCGTTCCAGATCGACGAGGCGATCCGATTCAACGGATCCGGCATGCTGCTGAACGGCTGGCTGGTGGAGGGCGCGCCTGTGGTCCGGCAGGTCCGGCTGCGCAGCGGGCAGCGCTCGACGCCGATGCCGCTCGAGGGCGCGGTGCGGACGGACAGGGCGGACGTGATCGCGAAGTATGGTGCTGCGCTGCGCAGCTCCACGGTCTCGTGCGGCTTCATCACGGCGCTCGACGACTGCCTGGAACCGGGCGAGGCCGCCTATGTCGAGCTGGAGGTCGCCAGCGGCGAGGTGGGCTTCCTTCCGTTGCGTTTCTCCCCGCTCCGTGGGCTTGCCGCCATCCGCAGCACGGTGGCCAACCTGGTGCCCCGCTACGACGAGGTGCGGCGGACCTTCGACATCCTGGGCCCGGCGCTGTCCTGGCTGAACCGGGAGCGGCTGGCTCGGCCGCCGGCCTTCCGCGAGATCCGGTTCGGCACGCCGCCGGACCACCCGGACGCAACGGTGATCGTGCCGCTCTACGGCCGCATCGACTACATGGAGGTGCAGGTGGCGCTGCTGGCGCAGGGCGGCTTCGGCGCGCGCCACGAGGTGATCTACGTGGTCGACGACCCGTCGGGTGCTGCGGCCGCGTCGCGCCTGGCCGACTCCCTGTACCGGCGCTTCCGCCTGCCGCTGCGGCTGCTGCTGGGCGGCGAGAACGTCGGCTTCGCGCCCGCCTGCAACGCCGGCCTGCGGGCCGCGCGCGGCCATCACGTCTGCTTCCTCAACTCCGACGTGTTCGGAACGGAGCCGGACTGGCTCGACCGCCTGATCGCCACGCTGCGGCACCGGCCCGAGCGAGGCCCCGAGCGCGGCCCCGGGATCGGTATCGTCGGACCGCTGCTGTTGTTCGAGGACGGGACGATCCAGCACGCGGGCATGCGCCACGAGCGGCTGCCGGAGTTCGGCGACTGGTTCTTCCCGGTTCATCCCGGCAAGGGTCGCCGTCCGGTGCCGGGCCGGGGCGTGGTGGCGCATCCGGCGATCACCGGCGCCTGCATGGTGATGTCGCGGCACCTGGCGCTCGAGCTGGATGGCTTCGACGAGCGCTACGTCATCGGCGACTTCGAGGACTCCGACCTGTGCCTGCGCGCGCGGCGTCGCGGCGTCGGCGTGGCGGTCGACCACGGCGTCTCGCTGTTCCACCTGGAGCGTAAGTCGCAGGCGTCCGGCGCGGAAGCGTGGCGGCTGAACGTCACCCTCCTCAACGCGTGGCTGCACCAGGCCGCCTGGGCGGTGGACCTGGAGCGGGAACCGGCGGCCGTTCTCGCCGAGGACGCCCTGCAGCCGGACCGGGACGACGTGCCGTGCGGATCCTGATCGCCTCGCATAGCCATCCGCGGGTGCAGAATGGCGGCTCCGAGGTGGCGTCGCACGCGCTGTTCGAACGGCTCGCGGCCTGCGAGGGGGTGGACGCCTGGTATCTCGGCTGCACCCGCGGCACGGCCTATCAACGTGCCGGCCAATCCATCACCCAGCCCTTCGGCGATCGCGACTTCCTCTACACCGTCGGCGAGTTCGAGGACTTCAAGTTCGCCAACCGCGATACCGGCTTCGCGCGAGACTTCCGGCAGCTGCTGGGGGCCCTGCGGCCGGACATCGTGCACTTCCACCACTACGTGAACTCGGGCGTGGAAGCGTTCGCCTTCGTGCGCGAGCAGCTGCCACAGGCGCGGATCGTGCTCACGCTGCACGAGATGCTGGCGATCTGCCACCAGCAGGGGCAGATGGTGACGAGGCCCGACGGCACCCTGTGCCGCCGCTCCGGCCCGGTCGAATGCGGCCGCTGCTTCCCCGAGATCCAGCCGGCCGACTTCTTCCTGCGCGGCGTCTACATCAGGCACCACCTGCGCCACGTCGACCGCTTCGTGTCGCCGAGCCGCTTCCTGGCCGGGCGCTACGTCGAATGGGGGCTGCCGGAGGACCGCGTCAGCGTCGTCGAGAACGTCGCCCGGTTCGGCCCCGCGCGGCCGGCGACGCCGTCGGCCCCGCGCATGCCAGGCGATCCATCCTCGCTGCGGGTCGGCGTGTTCGGCCAGATCTCGGTGCTGAAGGGCATCGACGTGGTGATCGAGGCGGCGGCCCTGCTGGAACGGGAGGGGTGCCGCGACGTCACCTTCGCGGTGCATGGCGACGACGGCAATCAGCCGGCGACGTTCCGGTCCCGGTTCCGGACGCAGGTCGAGGATTTCGGGAGCAACATCGCGTTCCACGGCGCCTACGATAACGCGGAGGTCGACCGGCTGATGAGGACGGTGGACGTGGTGCTGGTGGCGTCGGTGTGGTGGGAGAACTCGCCGGTGGTGATCCAGGAGGCGCTGCGCAACGACCGCCCGGTGATCTGCTCCGACATCGGCGGCATGGCCGAGAAGGTCGCACCCGGCGAGACCGGGCTGCACTTCGCCGTGGGCGATGCCCGTTCCCTGGCCGGCGTGCTGAAGGGGCTGGCAGCCGACCCGGAGCTGCGCGACGCGCTGGGACGCGGCGTCGTGCGGCGGCACCGGGAGGATACGCTGGACGCGCACCTGGGCCTCTACCGCGAGGTGCTGGGGGCGGGGGAGCCTCGGTAGGCCCAGGGAACACGGGTTTGCGGTTTCCTCGCGGGGACCGGCTTGGTAGGGTCGCGCCGCAGCATCCGGAGTGGTTCAAGCGATGTCGATCATGCCGCCGGGGACGGACTCCACCCATGGCTGCATCGACTTCCTGTCCTACTCGGCGAGCCTGGACGGCTGGCTAGCTGCAGGCTGGATCGACCTGTCCTGGGACGACCAGGACCAGGCGCCATCCTGCATCCTGGAGTTCGGCGAGGCCCGGACCGAGGCCGAGGCGGTCGTCTGCGTGTTTCCCCGCGCCGACGTGCGTAAGATGGGCGTCGGCGTGGTGCTGTTCGTGCCGGGCGCGTCGCGGCGCGCGGACGCGTTCCAGGACGCGATCTTGGTCCGCGACGGGCGCCGCTACCGGCTGACGCCGTCTGAGCCGCTCGACCGGCCGACGGAGGTCGATGCCATCGCCCGCGTGAAGGCGCTGGTCGCCAGCGCGATGCGCTCGGGCCGGCGCGCGCACCTGCTGCGGCTGCTGAACCGGCCGACCTTCACCGGCCAGGACACGCTCGACGCCCTGCAGCCACCGGTGTTCCTGGAGCTGGACGCCGCCTGCCTGTGCCCGCCCGCCGGCCTGCTGCTGCGCGGCTGGTTCATCGACCCGTTCAAGAGCGTGGACAGCATCCGGGTCCGGTGCGGTGCGGAAAGTCGCCTGCTGGATACCGAGCATTGGATCCCGGTGCCGCGCCCCGACGTGCGGCAGGGCTTCTCGAAGCAGTTCGGCGGCCTGGTGGACGAATGCGGCTTCCTGGGCTTCGTCGGCGAGATCTATTCCCCCGGCGAGACGGTCTACTTCGAGGTGCGCAACAAGCTCGGCGAGGTCGCCTTCAAGCGCATCGCGCAGGTACGCAGCGCCGGGGTCGACACCATCAAGGAAACGCTGAGCAACCTCGAGCTGCGCTACGACGAGCTGTCGAAGGGCTACGACCACGTGCTGGGCCCGGCGGTGGCGGCGATGAACGCGTTCCGCCTGCAGGAGCCGGTCGGCTACAAGGAGATGGCGTTCGGTGACGTTCCCGCCCGGCCGCGCTGCTCCATCATCGTGCCGCTCTACGGCCGGATCGACTTCATGGAGCTGCAGCTCGCCTTCTTCTCGCGCACGCTGGCACGCTGCCACGAAATCATCTACGTGCTCGACGACCCCACCATCCTGCGCGCCACCGAGGCTCTGGCCACCTCCTGCATCGCCCGGTTCCGGCTGCCGTTCCGGCTGGTGACGCTGTTCTCCAACGTGGGCTACGCGCCGGCCAACAACGTGGGCCTGAGGCTGGCGCGCGGCGATTACGTGTGCTTCCTGAACTCCGACGTGTTCCCCAAGACGCCCGGCTGGCTGGACAGCATGGTGGCGGTGGCCGACGCGCGTCCGGAGGTGGGCGTGGTGGGCGCGATGCTGGTGTTCGAGGACGAGACGGTCCAGCACGAGGGGGTGGCGTTCGAGCCGCTCCCGGAGTTCGCCAACTGGAACTTCAGCCTGCATCCGCGCAAGGGCCGCTATCCCGCCGCCGACGAGGACGTGCGCGAGGTGCCGGCGGTGACCGGGGCCTGCCTGATGATGCCCATCGCGCTGGCCCGCGAGGTCGGCGGCTTCGACGAGGGCTACGTGATCGGCGACTTCGAGGACGTGGACCTGTGCCTGAAGGCGCGCGAGCGCGGCCGGATCTGCGTGGTGGACCGCTCGGCCAGGTTGTACCACCTGGAACGGCAGTCGCAGGGCGGGCAGCAATCCTCCTGGCGGCTCAACCTCACGCTCTACAACGCGTGGCGCTTCCAGAAGCGCTGGCCGCCCGATGCGCTGGAACGCATGTCGGAGACCCCGGCGCCGGCAAGGGCACTGCCGGGACCGCTCGCGGGGGCGGCGGCATGATGGACGTGCCCCCGGAAGCGCCGTACGGCCTGCAAGGCCAGCCCGCGGGCGCCGAGCGACGGGCCCTGCCGAGCGTGCTGGTGATGACGCACAGCCATCCCAAGCTCACCCGCGGCGGCGCCGAGATCTCGGCGTTCACCCTGTTCCGCGAGCTGAAGGCGCGCGGCGGCACCACGTGGCTGCTGGGTTGCTCCAGCCCCAAGAGCGAGGTGCGTCTGGGCGCCACGCTGACGCAGCCATACGGGCCGGACGACTACGTGTACCATCCCAACGCCGCATTCGATTACTTCAAGTTCGCAAATCCCGATCCGCAGTTCCCGAAGGTGATCGAGGAGCTGGTGGCCGAGCTGAAGCCCGACATCGTGCACTCGCACCATTTCGTCCGTTTCGGAGTCGAGATGTTCGCGGCGATCCGGCGCGGCTGGCCACAGACCAGGATCGTGCTCAGCCTCCACGAGTACTTGGCCATCTGCAACCATCACGGCCAGATGATGAAGACCAAGACGTTCCGGCTGTGCGAGCGGGACAGCTATGCGGCCTGCGCCGCCTGTTTCCCGCAGCACGGCGAGCGCGACTTCTTCCTGCGCAAGCGCTACCTGCAGATGTTCTTCGAGGACGTCGACCTGTTCATCTCGCCCAGCCATTTCCTGGCGGAGCGGTTCCGCAACTGGGGCCTGCCGGCCTCAAAGCTGGCCGTGCTGGAGAATATGCCGCCGGAACGGGACGGCAGCGGCGCCGACGACTGGATGCCGCCGTCCGTGCTGCCGCCGCCGGTCACCGTGGCGCCCCTTGCGTTCCGGCCGAAGTCGTCGCCTCCGTCTCCGGCCGCATCCCCGGTCGGGCGTGCCGGCCTACGCCGTGGCGGTGGAACGATGGTGGAGGCGCGGACGGATCAGGACGAGCCGGCCAGGGCGTTGCCGGCGCTGCGCTTCGGCTTCTTCGGCCAGATGTCGCCGCTCAAGGGCATCACCGTGCTGATGGAGGCGGCCAGGCGCCTCACCGAGCTCGGCATCAGGAACGTGGTGATCGAGATCTATGGCGACTACTCCAGCCAGCCGCCCGAGTTCCAGAAGGTCGTGGTGGAGGCGCTGGCCGAGGCGGGCGAGAACGTCGTCTTCCATGGCGCCTACGACAACGCCGAGGTCAACGCCCTGATGGGCCGCATTGACGCCATGATCATCCCGTCCACTTGGTGGGAGAACTCGCCGGTGGTGATCCAGGAAGCGTTCACCAACGGCAAGCCGGTGATCTGCTCCAACATCGGCGGCATGGCGGAGAAGATCACGCATGGCGTCAATGGGCTGCACTTCGAGGTCAGCCGCCCGGCCAGCCTGGCCGCCGTGCTGGCCGACCTCGCCGGCAACCCGGACAAGCTGGCATCGCTGGCGAAGGGCGTGCGGCCGCCCCCGACCGCGCAGGAGGTGCTGGAGCAGCATCTCGAGCTCTACGACCGCGTGCTGATGACATGAACATATCGCATCAAGACGTTCGATTAATGAGACGCGGCGATGTATAAGGCGGGGAATGTCAGGACGGTCACGTGCGGATGGCCACCGCATCCGGCCGCGTTTCAACGCCTGAAGGATCGGAAAACGGAATGAATGGTGTGATGATCAGGGGAGCCATCGATCGGCTCGACAGCGACGGTGCCATCGGCTGGCTGTTCGGCAGCGACTACACCGCGCCCCCACTGGTACGGGCGTTCCTGCACCACGACATGATCGGCGAGGGCTTCGCCGACGGCTACCGCGCCGACCTCGAGGAGGTGGGTTTCGGCGACGGACGATGCGGCTTCGAGATCCGGTTCGACCGGCCGATCGACCCCAGCTACCTGCCCTTCATCACCGTCAAGCCACAGGACGTCGACCTTCATTTGCCGGTCGCGGTTACCGCCGGCGCCTATCTCGACCTCGTCAACGCCGTGCTGACCGGCTATGCCGGCGCCGGCCGCAGCCGCTCGGTGCTGGGCGGGCTGTGGACCGACCGCGCCGATGCCGCCCCCCTGCTGGCCGGGCGCGTGTCGGTCGGCGCCACGCCGGCCGAGCTGCAGCCGGCGCTGCAGGAGCTGATCGGCAACGGCCACGTCGTGCTGCACAACGCCCTGGCGCCGAACGGCCTGGCCGTGAAGGACATCGCCAACATCCAGGTCGCGACCGCGCCGCGCGCAGCCGAGGACCAAGCCAGGCTCAAGGGCGCGCTGACCGGCCTCGGCGCCCTGTTGTTCCGCGATCCCGTGGTGCGCCTGCTGCGCGCGGTGTTCGACGATCAGCCGGCGATCTACCGCCTCGCCAGCATCGGCGACGAGACCGCGTTCGGCCAGGCCTCCTCGTTCGAGGTGCTGCCCTCGCCGGCCGAATGCGTGGCGCTGTATGTCGGCCACCCGGATGCGCCGGTGCGTCTCGACGTGGTGCGCGACAGCCACGAGCTGCCCGAGTTCGATGCGAGCGGCCAGTCGCGCTGGACCGGGGCCGGCGCCGTCGCGCTGACCGAGTTCGCCACCAAGGCCGGCCTGTCGGTCGAGAGCATCGAGCTGGACGCGCTCGACGTCGCGATCGTGGGCCCGGGGCTGGTGCACCGCGTCGTGGCCACCGCCGAGGCGCCGGCGCTGCTGGCGATCGCCGCCCCCCGCCGCGTGACGCCGACCCGGTTCCTCAGCGGCGAGGGGGCCTGGACCGAGGTCGGGCACGTTTCCGGGGCCCGCATCCGCGTGTAGCCTCGGAAAGGAGGGCCCGGCCGCAGCACCGGGTCCCCCAACGAGGCAACGAGGGAGCCATCGCCCTGGACCAGGACATCGCGCCGAACCCGGTCGTCGCCGTCGGCGGCGTGCTGTTCGGCAACGATCGGCCGCTCTCGCTCATCGCCGGACCGTGCCAGATCGAGGGCCGGCAGCATGCCCTCGAGTGCGCGCACGCGCTGCGCGAGATCGCCGGTCGGCTCGGCATCGGCGTGGTGTTCAAGAGCTCCTACGACAAGGCGAACCGCACCAGCCTGTCGGGCGCGCGCGGTGTGGGGCTGGGTACGGCGCTGGGGATCCTGGCCGAGGTCCGCGACACGCTGGACCTGCCGGTGCTGACCGACGTGCACGAGCGGGAGCACTGCGGGCCGGTGGCGGAGGTCGCCGACGCGCTGCAGATCCCGGCGTTCCTGTGCCGGCAGACCGACCTTCTGGTGGCGGCCGCCCGCACCGGCCGGGTGGTCAACGTCAAGAAGGGCCAGTTCCTCGCACCCTGGGACATGCGGCACGTGCTGGCCAAGGTCACCGGCGCCGGGAATCCCAACGTGATGGCCACCGAGCGCGGCACCTCGTTCGGCTACAATACGCTGGTGTCGGACTTCCGCGGCCTCCCGGTCATGGCCGCCCTCGGCGCGCCGGTGGTGTTCGACGCGACGCACTCGGTGCAGCAGCCCGGCGGCCAGGGCGGCAGCTCCGGCGGGCAGCGCGAGTTCGTGGCGGTGCTGGCTCGCGCCGCGGTGGCGGTTGGCGTCGCCGGCCTGTTCATCGAGGCCCATCCCGACCCCGACCGCGCGCCCTCGGACGGCGCCAACATGATCGCGCTGCGCGACCTCGAACCGTTGCTGGCGCGGCTGCTGGCGTTCGACCGGCTGGCCAAGGGTTCGGCCGGTGCCTGATCTGGGAGCGGGGCCCCGCCTTCCGCTGCCACTGCCGCTGCCGCTGCCAATGATCGTGATCCCGGCCCGGCTGGGCTCCACCCGCCTGCCCGGCAAGCCGCTGGCCTCCATCGCCGGCGCGCCGATGATCGTGCACGTGTGGCGGCGGGCGATCGAGGCGGCGCTGGGCCCTGTGGTGGTCGCGGCCGACGACGCGCGCATCGCCGACGCCGTGCGCGACGCCGGCGGCCACGCCGTGCTGACCCATGCCGGTCATCCCTCCGGGACCGACCGCATCGCCGAGGCGCTGGGGCTGGTCGATCCGGACCGCCGGCACCGGGTGATCGTCAACCTGCAGGGCGACCTGCCGACGGTGGCGTCGCACGTTCTGCGCGACACCACGGCGCTGCTCGACGACCCGGCGGTCGAGCTGGCGACCGCGGTGGCCACGATCACCGATCCCCGGGAAGCGACCGCGGACAGCGTGGTGAAGATGGCGGGCAGCCCGCTCGGGCTGCGCCGCTTCCGGGCGCTCTACTTCAGTCGAGCCGCGATCCCGTGGGGCGACGGTCCCCTGCTGCACCACATCGGCCTCTACGCCTGGCGCCGCGACGCGCTGGAGCGCTTCGTCGCCCTGCCCCCCTCGGCGTTGGAGCGGCGCGAACGGCTGGAACAGCTGCGGGCGCTGGAGGCCGGGATGCGGATCGACGCCGTCCTGGTCGACGACGTGCCGCTGGGCGTGGACACGCCGGCGGATCTGGAGGCGGCGCGCGACCTGCTGGAAGTTCAGGGCCCTGCCCTGGACCCGCCAAGGGCGGGGCCCTTGGAACCCGATCCTTAGGATGAGATGCTAGGGTGTCATGCCGCTGGCCTTCCTGTTCTGCCGGGGAGCATAAGTCCCCGATGTCCGATCTCCTCGTGCGCACCGATCCGATGACCGCGGCCGCCGCCAGCGTCGCCCGCACCCTCGACATCGAGATGCGCGGCCTGCAGGCGATGCGCGACGCGCTGGAGGGCGGGCTGGGGACGGCGTTTGCACGGGCCGCCGACGTGATCGAGGGGGCGGCCGGCAGCGTCATCGTCACCGGCATCGGCAAGTCCGGCATCATCGCCCGCAAGCTCGCCGCCACCCTGTCCTCCACCGGCACGCCCAGCCACTACGTGCACCCGGCCGATGCCAGCCACGGCGACCTGGGCGCGCTGCGGACGATCGACGTGGTGCTGGCGCTGTCCTGGTCCGGCGAGACCACCGAGCTCGCCGACATCGTCGAGTACAGCCGCCGCTTCGGCGTGACCCTGATCGCCATGACCGCGCGCGCCGACAGCACGCTGGGCCGGGCGGCCGACATCGGGCTGTTCCTGCCGCCGGCGGAGGAGGCCTGCCCGCACGGGCTGGCGCCCACCACGTCGTCCGCCATGCAGCTGGCCGCCGGCGACGCACTGGCGGTGCTGCTGCTGGAACGGCGCGGCTTCACCGCCACCGACTTCAACCGGTATCACCCAGGCGGCAAGCTGGGACTCCGGCTGACGCAGGTGCGCCAGCTGATGCACGAGGGCAATGAGATGCCCCTGGTGCCGCTGTCGGCCAGCCTTTCGGAGGGCATCGTCGAGATGACCTCCAAGCGCTTCGGCACCGCCGGCGTGGTGGACGGGGCGGGCCGGCTGGTCGGCGTGCTCACCGATGGCGACGTGCGCCGCGCGTTCCAGAACAGCTTCCGCGACCGGCCGATCGCTGAGGTCATGGGCTCGGCGCCGCAGACCACCACCGCGGACGCGCTGGCGGTGGCGGTGCTGGCGCGGATGAACGCGAGGCACATTACCTCCATGTTCGTGGTGGAGGACCGGAGGCCGGTCGAAACGGTGCCAATCGGGCTGGTGCCGATCGGACTGGTGCACGTGCACGACCTGCTGCGCGCCCGGATCGCCTGACCACCGAGCCAGGGGATCGTTCCCAGGACGGCCGGACCCGCGCCTAGCGCGGCACCCGGGCGCCGGATATGGTCATTCATTCCGAGCGGTTGCGCTCAGCGACAGAGAAGTCAGCGCCACGATGTTCCGCGTCGGTGATCAGGTACTCAAACTCCCAGCGCCCTCGGAGCTGGTCGGCCGGCCCAATTTCAGCGAGATCCAGCGGAAGGTGATCCGGCGGCTGCGGCTGCCGGCGCTGACCCTCGACCTGTCGACCCAGGGGGTGCGGTTCGACTTCGCGTCCGACGCGGTGCTCGAGATCCATTCGACCCATGTCGCCCGCTACCGCGACCAGTACCTGTTCGGCTTCCACCACCTCCATGCGCTGATCGGACCCGACGGCGAGTTCAACTGCCAGGAGATCGACAACTATCCCGGCCGCCTCAACCACCACCTGGCCCACCTGCCGCCGCCCGAGTACGTGGTGCCGGACATCACGCGCGACGGGCCGGGCTATCGGTTCAGCCTCGACCGGCTGTCCGAGGACACCGTCACCCAGCTGGACGGGCCGGTGTTCTTCGGCAGCCCGATCGAGCCCGCCAACTGGGGCATGTGGATCCTGAACGGGCTGGCCAACGCGGCGGCGTTCGTGGCGGCCGGTCAGGTCGGACACTTCCTGTGCTACGCGCCGTCGGACTGGCAGAAGCGCCTGCTGCTGTTCATGGGGGTCAGCCCGGACAAGCTGATCGAGCAGACGCCGTGGCGGACCTACCGGTGCGCCGAGATCGCCCTGCATCAGTACTCGATGGTCGACCTGGTGCCGGACGAGGCCGCACGCGCGATCTTCCGCAACATCGCCAACCGCTGCAACACCCGCAGCCAGGCGCAGACGCCGCCCAAGATCTTCATCTCCCGCCGCACCGTCACGCAGGCGTCCGGCGGCCAGTACCGCGCGCTGCAGAACGAGGACCACCTGATCGAGACCCTGGCCCGGCTCGGCTTCGTCGTGGTCGAGCCCGAACTGCTGCCGTTCGAGGAGCAGGTGCGGATCTTCAGCAACGCCCGCTTCATCATCGGTCTGGGCGGTGCCGCGATGTTCAACGCGGTGTTCGCCGCCCCCGGCACCAACGTCATCAGCATCGAGAGCACCACGGCGTTCGCCCGCAACCACGCGCGGATGTTCGCCTCGCTCGACCTCAACTACGGCTTCATCTTCGGCGACCAGAACCAGTCGGCCGGCAACTATCCCCACAATCCCTGGACCATAAACGTTCCGGGGGTGGTGCAGGCGATCTCGCGGATCGCCTGACCATCATCCGCACCCCGACACCGCATGACGACATTCTCAAGGCCATGCAGGGATACTCAGAGTCTGGCAGCGAGCCTATTTCATTCGGCCGGCCTGCGCTGCGCAGTTCAAGTCAATTCACGTGGCCAGCCATTCCGGCCATCATGGCCCATATGAGCTGCCGTTCACGAAGTTTGGGGCATGGATCGATGATCCTGCTCATCGGTTCGTTGGCATGGCGAATCTGGCGCGATCCGGTCACGCCGACCAGGATACGGACCGTGGCCCTTGGCAACACATGGCTGAAGCATGGCGGGCATTCGGTGCTGCCCTGACGGCTCGCACGGCCGTTCGAGGTGTTCCACTTCATAAGGCGGGAGCGAATGGCGCCTCGCCTTGCGTGGCACCGTACTCGTCGCGTAATGTTCGTGGCGGTTCGACGTCGCGCTCATCGGGCACGTCCATGCCGGACGAGCTTGCGAGGGAAGCGCAACGGTGAACGGTCCCGGAACGACGGCAGGTACGGCGGTCCGGGCCGAGGATGCTGTTGGTTGGCCACAGGATGAGCCGAACGACGCCGACTTGGCCGATGCCGATCAGGAGGACGGGCAGGCGACCCCGTCGCCGAGACGCCCTGTCTGGCGATACTTTGACGAGCGCTGGTATCTGGCGCGGCACCCGGGAGCGGCCGAGGCGGTCCTGTCCGGCCTGGTCGCGGATGCCGAGCAATATTATGCCGACACCGGCTGCAGGCTCGGCCATTCCCCCAACATGTTCTTCGACGAGGCATGGTACCTCCAGGCCTACCCGGACGTGGCGGCGCACGTCGCCGCCGGGGGCGCACGATCGGGCTTCGAACATTACTGCACCGATGGCCACGCCGGCCGTTCGCCGCACTGGCTGTTCGACGAGGCGCACTACCTGAAGGCGAACCCGGACATCACGCACGGCCTGCTGGACCGGCTGCAGCTCCTCAACGGCTACGACCACTACCTCACCGTCGGCGACACCGAGAACCGCTCGGGCAGCCGGTTCTTCGATGCGGGGCTCTACGGGCAGAACGCCGAGGAAGGCCCGGCCGCGCAGAAGAGCCTGGGCGGTCCGTTCGAGCGGTTCCTGGCCGACGACTGTCAGGCCGGCACCAATGCCCGGATGTCCTGGTATTTCGATCCGGTCTGGTATCTGCAGACCTACCCGGAGGTGGCGGATGAGATCGAGCGCGGCCGCTGGAGCTGCGCACTGCACCATTTCCTCTGCAACCCGGCACCACTATTGTATCACGGCGTGGAATGGTTCTCAGAGCGGTTCTACGGCCAGACCTATCCGGACGTGCTGGATGCCGTCGCGGTCGGCGCGTTCCGCAACACCTACGAGCATTTCATACGCCACGGTGCCGCCGAGCGCCGCAAGCCGCACGCCGACGTCGACCTGGTCGCGTATCACCGCTCGCTGCGGGTGCAGGCGGAGATCGAGCGCGGCGACTACCCCGACACCTTCGCGCACTGGCTGGCCCGCCGCGCCGCGGAAACGGCCGGGTTGATTCCGGCACCGGTGCTCGAAGCGCAGGGCAAGCAGCTGTTCGCGCGGATGGCCGAGCTGTCGCTGGTGCAGTACGCCCGCACCAGGCTCGACTTCACGGTGACGGGCGAGCCCACGGTCAGCGTCATCATCGTGCTGCACAACCAGTTCCCGCTCACCATGAGCGCGCTGGCCTCGTTGCGCAGCTGCCACGCCGGCCCCATCGAGCTGATTCTGGTGGATTCCGGCTCGCGCGACGAGACGCGTCGCATCGACCGCTACGTCCTGGGCGCCCGGCTGATCCGGTTCGACCGCAACGCCGGCTTCGTCGAGTCCTGCAACACCGCCCTGTCCCACGTCACCGGGCCGGCGGTGCTCTACCTCAACAACGACGTGACCCTGGGCTTCAGGTCGGTGCAGCTGGCGCTGGAGCGGCTTGGCTCCGACCCCCGCATCGGCGCGGTGGGCGCCAAGTTCATCCGCACGCATGGCCTGCTGCAGGAGGCGGGCTCGATCGTGTGGCGCGACGGCTCCACCGCCGGCTACCTCCGCGATGCCGATCCCGCCATCCCGGAGGCCAACTTCCTGCGGGACGTCGATTTCTGCTCCGGCGCCTTCCTGATGGTGCGGGCGGATGTGCTGAAGGCGCTAGGCGGCTTCGACGACGATTTCCGCCCGGCCTACTACGAGGAGACCGACCTCTGCGTGCGCCTGCGCAAGGCGGGATACCGCGTGGTCTACGACCCGACCGTCGTGATCCACCACGTCGAGTTCGGCTCCTCCACCTCGCAGCGCTCGGCGCGCATGATCGGGCGCAACCAGCGGATCTTCGTCGAGAAGCACCGCGACTGGCTGCGCTACAAGTCGCCGCCGCGGCCGCGCAACGCCCTGTTCGCGCGCTCGCCCCGGGACGGGCGTGGCCGCATCCTGTTCATCGAGGACCGGGTGCCGATGCGCAACCTGGGCTCGGGCTACGTGCGCTCCAACGACATCGTGCACGCGATGGCGGCCCTGGGCTACCATGTGGGCGTCTACCCGATCTATCCCACCACCGCCACGATCATGGACATGCTGTCCGACTTCCCGGAAACGGTTGAGGTGCTCTACGATCGTGGCCTGGAGCAGCTGCCGGACTTCATCGCCGAGCGCGCCGGCTACTACGACATCGTCTGGATCGGCCGCACCCACAACCTCGAGCGGCTGCTGCCGATGCTGGGCGACAGCGGCACGGCGCTGCCCGAGCACGGTCTGGTGCTGGACACGGAGGCGATCACCACGCCGCGTGCCGCCGAGCGGGCCCGCGTGCTGGGGCTGGCGGTCCCGGGCAACTTCGACACGATGCTCCGCGACGAGCTCGCCTGTGCCTATTTCTGCCAGAAGATCGTGGCGGTGAACGGGCGCGATGCCGAGCTGATCCACCGGGCCGGCCATGCCAACGTCGCCGTGCTGGGGCACGTGACGGAGCCCTGCCCCACCCCCTCCGGCTGGGCGGAGCGCACCGGCCTCCTGTTCCTGGGCGCGCTGCACGAGGAGGGCAGCCCCAACTACGACAGCCTGGTATGGTTCACGACCGCCGTGCTGCCCCTGTTGCGGGACCGGCTGCCGCCGGAGGCGCGCTTCACCATCGCCGGCTATGTCGCGCGGAATGTCGACATGACACCGTTCGACCGCGACGACCGCATCGAGCTGGTCGGTACCGTGAGCGACCTCGCCGCCCTCTACGACCGCCACAGGGTGTTCGTGGCGCCGACGCGATTCGCCGGCGGCATCCCGTTCAAGGTGCACGAGGCGGCATCGTACGGGCTGCCGACCGTGGCGACCGAGCTGCTGTGCCGGCAAGTGGGCTGGACCGACGGCGGCGCCATCCTGTCCGGCGGCACCGACGACCCGGCCCGTTTCGCCGACCGCATCGCGGCCCTTTACGAGGATGCCGGGTTGTGGAACGAGGTCCGCGCCGGAGCCCTGGCCCGCATCGAGGCCGAGCACAACCGCGACGACTACCATGCACGCCTCGGCACGATCCTGGCCGAGATGATGGACCGCAACCGGCCGGGCGGCGGCTGAGAACGGTTTTCGGGGAACAACGGCCGCGATGGACATCTTCGGCGCGATCGACGGCTTCGGCCTGCCTGGGCTGATCAGCGGCTGGGCGGTCCGCAGCGGCGAGGGACGATACGACGACGGGCTGCGGATCGAGGTGCGCCGCGGCGCCGCCGTGCTGGCACGGACCACGCCGTCCGGCCCCAGGCTCGACGTCACCCGGGATCCCGCCATCGACGCCGCCTTCACGCTGGACTGTTCCGCCGTCGCCACCACCGATGAGCTGCTCGACGGCGGTGTGGTCATCGTCGCGGTGGATGCCGCCGGCCGGGACCGCGTGCTCGAGATCTTCCCGCCGGTACGAGAGCAGGCGACGCACGATCATGCACTGGATCGGCTGCGACGGATGGAGGCGATCCCGGCCGACGCGGTCTGGCCCGCCGCCACCGTGGTCGGCGGCACCGTTGGCCCCACCGGCGCGCACCAGGGGAGTCCCATCGATGTCCCCGCCACCGGCAGCGGCGCCCGCCCAGAGCGGTCGCACGCGACGCGGCAGCCGCGCATCGCCTTCATCGGCGCCGGCAGCACGGTGTTCGCCAAGAACCTGCTCGGCGACATCCTGAGCGAGCCGGCGCTGTCGGCCAGCCGCATCTGCCTGTACGACATCGATCCCGAGCGGCTGCGCGTGTCGGCGGTCGTGGCGGCCCGCATCGTGCAGGCGCTCGGCGTGCAGGCGCGGATCGAGCAGACCACGGACCTGGGCCAGGCACTGGACGGCGCCGACTACGCCATCAACATGATCCAGGTCGGCGGCTACCGCCCCTGCACCGTGACCGACTTCGACATCCCCAACCGTCACGGCCTGCGCCAGACCATCGGCGACACGCTGGGCATCGGCGGCATCATGCGGGCACTGCGCACCATCCCGGTGCTGGCCGGCATGGTGCGGGAGATGGAGCGGCGCTGCCCGGACGTGCTCCACCTCAACTACGTCAACCCGATGGCGATGAACTGCTGGGCGCTGGCGCGCAGCAGCCGCGTCCGTACCGTGGGGCTGTGCCACAGCGTGCAGGGCACCGCGGCCGAATTGGCGAAGGCCGCCGGCGTGGCACCGGACGCGGTCGACTACCTGGCCGCCGGCATCAACCACATGGCGTTCTTCCTGCGGTTCCGCAGTGCTGGCGAAGATCTCTACCCGCGCCTGCACGCCGTGGCGGGCTCAGGTGCGATGCCGCCGCATGACCAGGTGCGCTACGACGTGCTGCGGCGCTTCGGATACTTCGTGACGGAGTCGAGCGAGCACTTCGCCGAGTACGTCCCCTGGTACATCAGGCGGGACAACCCCGAGCTGATCCGCCGGATGCGGATCCCGCTCGACGAGTACCCGCGCCGCTGCGAGCTTCAGATCGCCGACTGGGCCGAGCAGGCACGCCGGCTGCAGGACCCGTCGCGGCCGATCTCGGTGCAGCCCAGCAACGAGTACGGTGGACGCATCATCAGCGCGATCGAGACCGGGCAGCCGGCCGTGATCTACGGCAACGTCCCCAACGACGGCCTGATCGACAACCTGCCGCGGGATGCCTGCGTCGAGGTGCCGTGCCTGGTGGACGCGAACGGGCTGAACCCGGTGCGGGTGGGCAGGCTGCCACCGCAGCTGGCGGCGCTGATGCAGACCAACGTCAACGTGCAATCGCTAGTGGTCGAGGCGGCGCTGACCGGCCGGCGCGAGCACGTCTATCACGCCGCCCTGCTCGATCCGCACACCGCCGCCGAGCTGGATCCGGACGGGATCACGCGGCTGGTCGACGAGCTGCTGGAGGCGCACCGCGCCTGGCTGCCGGACAGCCTGTTCGGCTGACGGCTCAGTTGAGGCCGCAGCGGTCCTGACCCGACCGGCCCGAACCGTAGCCCGCAACGTGTCCCGTATGCCGGTGCCGCCAGCCGTGCAGCGTTTCCACCCACCTGGGTATCAGCACCGGCGCGCCGCCGGTCAGCACGGCAACCGGCGGCGAATCCGGATCGGCCGCGTCCGCGCAGGTGGCCAGCGCGACCAGCGTCCTCATGCCGGCCAGCGCGGTCGCCGCATCCCCGTCTACGGCCCCATTCGGGACATTGCCGTCGGCGGGGTCGTGCATCAGCGTTCCCCACGCGTCGGGGCGCAACGCCATGGCGCGGCCGAACCCGTCCGCCCACAGCTCCCACAGCACCTCGCCGCACCCGGGATCGACGTCGAACACCGGGACGTAGCCGCCGCGCATGCCGCCCAGGGCGCGATCGACGCCGTCGCGATGCGACAGCACCAGGCGGATGCAGTGCCGCAGCGCCGCCTTGCCGTCCGGCCAGGCGGCGACGGCGGTGCCGAGCGCCAGCGGCAGCCATTCCCGCGGCCCGATCGCCGCCGGGCAGACTGCGAGGCCGGCGACGAAACCGTCCAGCTCGCTGGGCAGCATGGCGCCACCCTCGAGGTCCGCATCGGTCAGGCTGGCCTCCAGCTGCTGCAGGTGGCGGGGCAAGGGCTTCATCACGTTTCCCAAGACGTCTCCTGATCCAGGCCCCGCGTCGGCCGGGTGCCGCGCTGGATCGTGCCGTGCCGCCATCCTATGCTCCGATCAACGAGAAGGGGTGCCCCCGCTTATGTCCGAAACGGTCCTGTTCCAATTTCCGGCCGCCTGTTCCCGGGTGACGATGTGCGCGCTGGAGGAGATCGGCCTGCCGTTCAGCGATCGCCTCGTCAACCTGCCGGCGGGTGATCAGAAGCAGTCGGACTATCTGCAGCTCAACCCCAAGGGCAAGGTGCCGGCGCTGCTGCATGGCGGCCAGGTCATGACCGAGAACGCGGCGATCCTGTTCTTCCTGGACAGGCAATACCCCGCGGCCGCCCTGCTGCCGCATCACGACGACCCGGTTCGGGACAACCAGGCCCTGGCCGACCTCGCCTGGTGCTCCGGCACGATCCACCCGATCGTGCGCCAGGTGCGCAACCCGATCCGCTTCACCAGCGGCGACGTCGCAGGCGTCAAGGCCGATGGGACGGAGAAGTTCACACGCGAGTGCAGCGCCATGGCGGCGCGGATCGGCGATGGCTGGTGGTACGGGGAGCGCTGGTCGATCATCGACGTCTACCTGTACTGGGCCTACAGCACCGCCGCCGTCGGCGGCTTCCCGCTCCATCCGTATCCGGAGCTGGCGCGCCACGGCGAGCGGGTGCGGGCGCGGCCGAGCTTCCAGCGGACGCTCGCGCGCGAGCGGGCCGCCGCCGCTGCCGCCGGGCTGGAGGTATGGCTCTAGCGTCGGATCCGACGACCGGGTTGGCCGCTGCAGGGCGTGACCGATCCGATCGAGGCCCGGGCATCAGGGCGACGCCGTCGCCGACACCTTCATCCGGTCGGCAAGGAACCCATTGGAGACGACAGGGCATAGCCCGCCGTGATCGGCACGTTCGGCGGCATGACACCCGGGACCCTAGCGAGCCTCGGTCGTCA
>CAXUBN010000013.1:0-11858 GCA_964249255.1 uncultured Acetobacteraceae bacterium
TCAACGGCACCGAGCATCGCCTGCCCGGTCTCGACGCGCACACGACCCTGCTCGACGCGTTGCGCGACCACCTGCAGCTCACCGGCAGCAAGAAGGGATGCGGGCTCGGCGCCTGCGGCGCCTGCACGGTGCTGGTCGCCGGACGGCGGGTGAACGCCTGCCTGGCACTCGCGGTGATGTGCCAGGGGAGCGCGATCACCACGATCGAGGGCCTGGCGGAGGGTGGCGACCTGCACCCGCTCCAGGCGGCGTTCGTCGCGCATGACGGCTACCAGTGCGGCTACTGCACGCCGGGGCAGATCATGAGCGGCGTCGCCTGCATCGCCGAGGGGCACGCGCACTCCGACGGTGAGGTTCGCGAATGGATGAGCGGCAACATCTGCCGCTGCGGTGCCTACACGAACATCGTGGCCGCCATCCGCGACGTCGCCGATCGGGAGGGCCGATGACCGTTCCCTTCGCCTATGTCCGCGCGGCCAGCCTCGCCGCCGCGACCGCAAGTGGCGCACGTCATCGCTCGGACGGCGCGCATGAGCCCGGCGCCGACTTCTTCGCCGGGGGCACCGACATGATGCAGCTCATGGGCGAGCACCTGCGCAATCCGGACCGGGTCGTCGACATCTCAGGGTTGGCCGGGCTCGACCGGATCAGGTCGCATCCCGGCCTCCTGCGGCTGGGCGCACTGGTTCGGATGAGCGACGCGGCCGCCCACCCGACCGTGCGGGCCGAGTGCCCCGTGGTCGCGGAGGCGTTGCTGGCGAGCGCATCGGCGCAGGTTCGGAACCTGGCCACGCTCGGCGGCAACCTGCTCCAGCGCACCCGCTGCGGCTACTTTCGCGACCCCGGTGCGCCCTGCGAGAAGCGCGAGCCGGGAACAGGCTGCCCGGCGATCGCCGGGCAGAACCGCTTCCATGCGGTGCTTGGCGGCAGCGGGCATTGCATCGCCACCTACGCGGGCGATCTCGCGAACGCGCTGCTGGCGCTGGACGCGACGATCAGGATCGCCGGGCCGGACGGGGAGCGCACGGTCCCGCTCGTCGACCTGCACCATGTTCCCGGCGACACGCCCGCCGTCGAAACGCAACTCGGGCCGGGTGAGGTGATCCTGTCCATCGACGTGCCGACGGGCCCGGCCGCGCGGCGGTCGCACTACCTGAAGGTTCGCGACCGGACGAGCTTCGAATGGTCGATCGCCTCGGCCGCGGTGGCGCTCGACCTGGCCGACGACGAGACCGTGCGCGACGTGCGGATCGCGGTCGGCGGCGTGGCGACCAAGCCGTGGCGGCTACCCCGGGTCGAGGCGGCGTTGCGCGGCCAGCGCCTCACGCCCGCGCTCGCGCGGACGGCGGCCTCGCACGCCGCCGATGGCGCCGTCGCGCATGGACGCAACGCTTACAAGATCGAGCTGATCCGGCGCACGGTCGCCCGGGCGCTGGTCGAAACGGGAGCGCTCGCTTGAACGCGGTCGGTGCGCCGCTCACCCGCGTCGATGGACCCGCCAAGGTCACGGGCCGCGCCCGCTACGCGGCCGAGTTCCATCCCGATGGCCTCGCCTACGCGGCGACCCACGACAGCACGGTTCCGGCCGGGCGCATCGCCGCGATCGACATCGCCGCCGCGGAGCGCGCGCCCGGCGTCCTGCTCGTGCTCACCCACCTCAACGCCGACCGCCTGCCCTATCGGACGCCCGCGGAGCGGCCCGCGGTCGATCCCGTGACGGGGGAGCAGCTGCGCGTGCTGCAGGATGCCGAGATCCGGTTCAGCGGCCAGCCGGTGGCGCTGGTGGTGGCGCGCACGCAGGCGCAGGCGCTCCATGCGGCGTCGTTGGTCCGGCTGACCCATGCGCCCGATCCCGACCCTCGTGTCCGCTTCGATCCGGGGCTCGCCAGGCCGACCTCCGAGACGGCGGCCAAGAAGGGCCGTGGCCCCGAGACCAGGCAGGGCGACCCGGACGCCGCCTTCGCCTCGGCGCCGGTCCGGGTGGACGCGACCTACCGTCAGGCACGGGAGCAGCACAACGCCATGGAGCCGCACGCCACGGTCGCGGTGTGGCAGGGCGAGCGGCTCACGCTGTGGAGCAAGACTCAGTGGGTCGGCAACGAGCGGGACGAGATCGCCCGCCGCTTCGGCATCGCGCCGGAGAACGTGCGGGTCATCAACCCGTTCGTCGGCGGCGCCTTCGGCTCGGCGCTGCGCACCTGGCCGCACGTCACCCTCGCCGTCATGGCCGCCCGCCGCGTCGGACGCCCGGTCCGGTTGGAGCTGACCCGGCGCCAGCTCTCCACCGCGATCGGCTTCCGACCCGAAACGCGGCAGCGCGTGGCGCTTGGCGCCGGGCGCGACGGTCGGCTTATCGCCATGATCCACGAGGTCGTCGGCCAGACCTCCACCTACGAGGAGTTCGCCGAGGGCACGCTCGCGCCCGCGGCCACGACCTACGCGTGTTCCAACCGCCGCACCCGCTACGGCCTGGTGCCGATGAACGTCAGCACGCCCTGCCCGATGCGCGGGCCGGGCTGGGCGACCGGCCTCATCGGCCAGGAGATGGCGATGGACGAGCTGGCGGAGGCGCTTGAGCTCGACCCCATCGAGCTGCGCCTGCGCAACTACGCGGAGCGCGACCCGATGAAGGACCTGCCCTGGTCCTCCAAGGCCTTGCGCGCCTGCTACCGCCAGGGCGCGGAGCGGTTCGGCTGGAGCCGCCGAGCACCCGTTGCGGGCGCCATGCGCGACGGGAACGAGCTGGTCGGGTTCGGCATGGCGACCGCGATTTACCACGTGGCCCGCTACCCGACCTCGGCATCCGCGACGCTGTTCGCCGACGGGACCGCCACCGTGCGCTGCGCCACCTCCGACATGGGTCCGGGCACCTACACGGCGGCGACGCAGGTGGCTGCCGACGCCCTCGGCCTGCCAATCGACCGGGTGCGGTTCGAGCTCGGGGACTCGACGTTCCCGGTCGCCAAGGAACATGGCGGCTCGACGACGATGGCCAGCGTCGGCTCGGCGGTGGAGGCTGCCTGCAAGACCCTGAGGTCGAGGCTCGTGGACCTTGCCGGCGGCACGGAAGACCTCGTCGGGCTGCTCCGACGAGCCGGCCTGCAACGCCTCGACGTGGAGGCCAGCGCCGCCCCCGGCGACGAGGTCAGGACGCACAGCTCCGTCGGCTTCGGCGCGGTGTTCGCCGAGGTGCGCGTCGATCCCGACCTGTGCACCATCCGCGTGGCGCGCGTGATCGGCGCCTATGACGCGGGACGCATCATCAACCCCCGGCTCGCGCACAGCCAATGCATCGGCGGCATGGTCGGCGGCATCGGCATGGCGCTGCTGGAAGAGGCGGAATGGGACGAGAACCTCGGGCGCGTCGCCAACGCGACCATCGCCGAGTACCTGGTTCCGGTCTGCGCCGACATCCACGAGCTCGATGCGGTGTTCGTCGAGAGCGAGGACACCACCATGAACCCGCTTGGCGTCAAGGGAGTGGCGGAGCTCGGCCTGTGCGGGGTGGCGCCCGCCATCGCCAACGCGGTCTGGCACGCGACGGGCAAGCGGGTGCGCGAGCTGCCGATCACCCCCGATCGCCTGCTCATGGCCTGAACGGCGGAGATCCGAGATGCGCCTTCCGACCCTGCCGCCGGACCAGCTGACGCCCGAGCAGCGCGTCCTGTACGACCGCAACCGCGACCAGATCGCGCACGGCTTCACCGCCTTCACGACGGCGCGGGCGGACGGTGCGTTGCTCGGGCCCTGGGGTGTGTTCCTGCACGAGCCGCCGGTCGGCCAGGCGCATTATGACGTGATCGCGGCGGTCACCGCGATGAAGCGGCTTTCGCCATCCGCCAAGCAGGTCGCGATCATCGTGGTCGGCGCGCACTTCCGCGCCGCCTACGAGCTCTACGCCCATGCCGCGACCGCGGCGGAGGAGGGCATGGATCCGGCCAAGATCGCGACGCTGGCCGCCGGCATCCGTCCACCCGACCTGACGATCGAGGAGAGCTGTGCGTTCGACGTGGCGACTGCCCTGCTCGGCGGAGGCGTGCTGCCCGGCGCCACGTACCGGGCGGCGCGCGACCTGCTGGGCCAGGGCGCGCTCAACGAGCTTGTCCTATGGATCGGCACCTACGCCCAGGTGTCGATCATGCTCAACGCGTTCGACGTGCCGAGCGAGGAGGCGTTCGACCGATGACGACGATGCACGTGACCTATCCGGGCAACGACGCCACGCGCTTCGATCGCGACTACTATGTCCGCCGTCACGTGAGGCTGGTGATGGAATGCTGGGGGCCGCTCGGGCTGGAAAGCTGCACGGCCTTCTGGCCTGCCGAGGCCGGCTCGGGGACGATCGCCCTCGCCGAATGCCGGTTCCGCGACGAGGCGGCCATGCGGGCCGCGCTCGCGTCCCCCGAAACACCGCGCGTGATGGCGGATGTCGCCCGTTTCACCGACGCCATACCCAGGCAGAGCCTCGCGGGCCCGGTCTGACGAGGAGCGTAGCCGAGCCGGACGTGAGGCCATGATACGGAGGAGGCTCATGGTGCCACTCGC
The DNA here is from genome assembly GCA_964249255.1 of uncultured Acetobacteraceae bacterium. GTDB lineage: Bacteria > Pseudomonadota > Alphaproteobacteria > Acetobacterales > Acetobacteraceae > Lichenicola. The sequence goes on from CAXUBN010000013.1 coordinate 4,546, forward strand.
CGCTCCGCGGGTCGCTGCCAGCGAGCAGCCCTCGATCATGTTGTCCGAGTCCTCATGAGAGCGGCTCCGGCGGTGACGGCGATGCGGAGTCAGGCTGTGATGCTGGTGGACGACGTGCTCACGGTGGCGGCGTCCTGGCGAGATGCGGGAGAGGCCGTGGCGCTGGCGACGCTGACGGAGACCTGGGGCAGCTCGCCGCGGCCGCCGGGGAGCCGCATGGCGGTGAGCGGCAGCGGTTTGATCGCTGGATCGGTCAGTGGCGGCTGCGTCGAGGCGTCGGTGGTCGAGGCGGCGCTGGAGACGCCGGCCGATGGGCGACCGCGCTTGCTGTCCTTCAGCCTCAGCGACGGCGATGTCTGGTCGATCGGGCTTCCCTGCGGGGGCACCGTTCGCGTGTTCGTCGAGGCGCTCGGGACCACGGCGGAATGATCCCGGAGATCCTGGAGGCACTGACGGCTGAGCGTGGCGCACGACGGCTGGCCGTGCTGGCAACCAGGTTGCCGGACGGGCGGCAGATGTTGTTGTCCGGGCTGGACGATCGCCTCCATGCGGCATCCGGATCGGTGCCGGCAATCAGCGATGCAACCCACGCGGCGTTGGCCCGGGCGGCGTCTGCGGCGGCTGCCAGCGATCGCAGCCAGATGGTCAGGATCGACGACGCTGACTGGTTCCTGCACGTGCACGCTCCGCCACCGCGTTTGTTGATCGTGGGGGCCGTGCACATCGCCCAGGTGCTGGCACCGCTGGCACGGTCGATCGATTTCGCCGTGAGCGTCATCGACCCGCGTGCGAGCTTTGCGACCGAGGCCCGGTTTCCCGAGGCCGAACTGGTGGCGCTATGGCCGGACGAGGCGTTGCGGTCGCTCGCGGTGGACCGCCACTCGGCGATCGTCACACTGACCCATGATCCAAAGCTTGATGATCCGGCGCTAGATGTGGCGCTGCGAAGCCCCGCCTTCTACATCGGCGCACTCGGCAGCAGGAAGACTCAGCAGTCGCGCCGTGGCCGGCTGCGCGATCTCGGCTTCGATGACCAGGCGACCGGGCGGCTACGAGGACCGGCAGGTCTGGCGATCGGCGCGATCGGGGCGGCGGAGATCGCGCTGTCGATCCTGGCCGAGATCGTGGCGGTGCGCCGTGGCGGCCCGCTGGCGGGGCGGAGCGGCTGGACCAAATGAACGGCCGTCGGGTGAATGGGGTGAACAGGCTGCTCATACGCAAAGGTGCCCGACCGTCGATGGTGGTAGGCTCTTGGCCGATACATGTCGGACACGGAACGGCTCTTCGCTACCACCGCTTCTGGATCATCCTGCCTCCGTGCTCAGCCAAGCTCCGCGAGCTGCCGCTTTGGATCGTACGTCTGGATCGCCATGATGTCCGACCCATTCGATGTGCCACGTAGACGATCATGACCGTTGCGACTGCATCGTCGCAGTGCTAGATGCACCAAGTCGGAAAAGGCAGACTCGGCTCAGGAAGCCGGGTTCTTTCGGTAACGGAAGCTTCGGTCTTTGGCCCCTCGCACGGGACCCTCGGGGCGAACGTGGACCCCGCTCGGGCTCCAGATCGTTCGTCCGGTCTCGGGAATGGGGAACGCTCCGGTCGAACATCGATCGACCAGGAGCATTTCCGTGTACTCGTCGCCTGTCCGCCCTCATGATGTCATCGTTGCCGGCGCCGGTCCGGTAGGACTGCTCCTCGCCTGCGAACTGCGCCTCGCAGGTTGCTCGGTTCTGGTTCTCGAGAAGGCGCCGGACCCGCATTCGCCGTGGAAGGAGCTTCCATTCGGGCTGCGTGGCCTGACCGTGCCGAGCATGGAAGTCCTGGACCGCCGCGATCTGCTGGCCGCCGTTGAAACTCGTGCATCAAGTCGCGGCACGCCGGCGGCCGCACACTGGACGGGGCAGCAACGCCGTCCCGCTGGCCACTTCGCCGGCATACAGTTCTTCCACGACCGGATCGATGCCGTGGGATGGCCTCCTCGGCGACTTGGTTCCATCAGCACCCTTGCCGTGGACATGGCGAGCATCGAGGCTGTCCTGGCGGCCCGGGCGAATGCCTTGGACGTCGATCTCCGGCATGGTTGCGGCGTCGAGGACGTGGAGCAGTCGCAGGACGGCGTGATCGTCCGCGCGAGCGGCAAGGTCTTTCGGAGCGGCTGGCTCGTCGGCTGTGACGGCGCCCGCGGCACCGTGCGCAAGATGGCCGGCATCGGCTTCACCGGCACCGATCCGGAGTTCACCGGATACTCGGTCCAGGTCGTGCTGGCCGATCCGGGTGCGCTCAGACCCGGCCGGCATCATACGGAAGCGGGCACGTACACCTACGCGCCCCCTGGCACGATCGCGATGGTCGACTTCGACGGTGGCCTCTCCCATCGCGCCGATCCGATCACGCGCGACCGTGTCGAGGAGGTGCTGCGCAAGGTTTCCGGCACCGACGTCACGCTCACGGCGCTTGAGCTCGCCACGACCTGGACCGATCGCGCGTTCCAGGCGACCGAATATCGGAAGGGCCGGGTGCTGCTGGCCGGCGATGCCGCGCACATCCACTCGCCGTTGGGCGGCCAGGGCCTCAACCTCGGACTGGGCGACGCGATGAACCTGGGCTGGAAGCTTGCGGCGACGATTCGCGGCAAGGCGCCCGGCGATCTGCTCGACAGCTATGCCCACGAACGGCATCCGATCGGCTCGGAGATCCTCGACTGGTCACGCGCGCAGGTCGCGCTGATGCGGCCAGACCGGGGTTCCCGCGCGCTCGCGGCGATCATCCGCGATCTCGTCGAGACCCGCGACGGCGCAACCTATCTCGCCGGGCGTGTCTGGGGTGTCGGGCTCCGCCACGCTTCCGGCGATGGCCATCCACTGGAGAACCGCAGCGCGCCCGACGTCAGGCTCGTCGACGGGACGAGGCTGAACGAGCGCCTTCGAACCGGGCGAGGGCTGCTGCTCGACCCTGGAGGGCGGACCTCGCTTCGGACGCTCGCCGGCCGCTGGGGCGATCGGATCGATCATGTCGCCTGCGACCCGGTGGACCGCTCGGACGTGCATGCCCTGCTGGTGCGTCCCGACGGGATCGTGGCCTGGGCCAGCGGCCCTGGCTGCGACGAAGACAGGGCGGCACAGGCGATGGCGCGGTGGTTCGGCGTACCGTCGGGTCATGCCGGCCATGCCGCCGGACCGACGTGATCATCGACGTTGATGGCCGAGCTCGCTCCCCAGGAGGCGGCCGAACGTCATGGCGGGCGTCACGCTCATGCCGCCGGTGAAGGAGTTGCCCGACGTCGCGCCGAGACCGAGCACCTCGCCCGCCGCATAAAGGTTCGGGATCGGACGGCCACCCGCGTCGGTCACGCGCAACCTGGCGTCGATCGCCAGGCCGGCGAAACCGACGATGCTCCATCCGACGTGCCGGACGGCATGGAAGGGCGGTTCGATGATCGGAAGCGGCCTGAACGCACGGCCCATCGGATCGGGTCGTCCGGACGCGATCGCGCCGTTGTAGGTGTCGATCGTGCCGGCGAGCCGACCGGCCTCCATGCCCATCAGGCAGGCCAGGCCGCCGACGCTGTCGGACTTGAGGTAGGCCGCGTTGCTCTCGAAGCGTTCGGCGACCTCGTCGGGCGACGCCAGGTTGAAGAAGCTCGGCGCCTCCCGTGCGATCCTCCCGTCGTAGAGGGCCCAGAAGCGCATGTGCGGCAGATCCAGCAGCGCGCGCTCGCGCAGGTCGACACTCGGTTCATCCTCCCGGATGAACCGGTTCCCGTCATCATCGACGTAGATCTCCCAGGGCTGCCGGAACTGGGGATAGGTCTGGGTCGAGAAGCCGTAGCCGCCATGGGCCTCCGGGGCCGGCACGGCGGCGAAGGTCGGCAGGTAGGCGTCCTGGTTGCGGACCTGTCCACCGACCGAGAGGGCGGCCCGAAGCCCGTCACCCCGGGCGTGCGCGTAGCCACCCCCGTAAAGCTGCCGCCCCCGGCTCATCTCCGAGAACAGGCCCGGGCTCGCGGTATAGCCCCCGGTGGCCAGGATCACGGCGCGGACGGTCACCTCGACGATCCCGTCCCCTCGCTGCAGCCGCGCGCCGGTGACGCCGCCGGCGGCATCCGTCACCAGCTCCACCATGCGGGTGGCGGTCCAGACCTCGATCTTGCCCCGAGCCACCGCATCCTCGACCGCCGGCCTGAGGCAGTTCAGGATCGCCATCCCGCCTTCTGCCGCCCAGTAGGTGCGCGGAATGCCGTAGGGCTCGTGCCCGTAGTGGATGATCGGATGGTCGGGTTCCAGCACGAGCCCCAGGTCGAGCAGCCAGTGGAGCGTGTCGGCGGCATTATCCACCGCGAGCCGGACCAGATCCGGATCGGCGGTCCCGCCGCTGATCCGCATGACGTCCCGAAAATGGTCATCGGGCGTGTCCCTGATGCCCTTCGCCGCCTGCACCCGGGATCCCGCGGCGCTCATCTGGCCGCTGGAGATGTGGAACGTGCCGCCGATGCGATTGGCCGCCTCCACCAGCAGCACCCGCGCACCGGCCTCGCCCGAGAACAGGGCCGCCGGTATGCCGGCGGCTCCGGCGCCGACCACGATGATGTCGAAATCAGTCCTGTCCATCAGGACGGTCCCCCGCTGCACCATTCCCCGCAAGCCGACGCGCCATCCTGCCGGCATGACCGATCATGGTCCGCAGCAAGCCGCTGTCGAGCACGTCGGCATATTTCTGCTGCATGTCGAACAGGCTGGCCTGGTGCGGATCCATGGCCCGATCGCCGACGCAGTCGGCCGGCACGATCGTGCGCAGGTTGTGGCCGACCGCATCGACGACGGTCGCCCGCACGCAGCCGGAGGTGGTGCAGCCGGTCACCACCAGCGTGTCGACATGGCGCCAGGCGAGCCACGTGGCCAAACCGGTGCCGAAGAAGGCGGAGGGCTGGGTCTTGCGGATCACCAGCTCGTCCGGCCGCGGCGTCAGGGACGGCACGATCCGGCTCAGCGGGCTGTGCTCGGTCAGCCTCAGCAGGCCCGGCACCTTGCGGGCGAATGCTCCGGCGTCGACCCCATCCTCGGCATAGACGATCCTCGTATGGGCGATCGGCCATGCCAGCTCGCGGGCCAGGCACAGCAGGTCGTGCGTGTTCTCGACCGCATCGGCGATGTTGCCGCCGCCGAAATGGTCCGGATCGACGAAGCCCTCGATGAAGTCGACGAGCACCAGCGCGATCCGGTCACCGAGCCCGATGGTCTGGCCGAAGCCCTGGCGCTCGTAGACATGCTGCTCCGTCATGATGCCCGACCGTCCTGCGACAGATGATCAATCGAGCCTCGTGGAAGGCGGCGCGTGCGGGCGAGCGAGATCGCGGTGGCGGCGAGGCAGAGCGCGATCAGGCCGAGCACCGCGTTGCGGAAGCCTGCGGCGAGAGCGTCGGACGGCGATCCGAGAACGGTCGGCATGCTGCCGGCATAGATCGCCTGCCGCAGCGAGGGGGACAACGGCCAGGTGGCGATGGCCAGGGACAGGGCGGTGCCGATCAGGAACCCGGCGTTCTGCGACATGGCGCGCACGCCGTTGGCGATGCCGCGGCGATCGAGCCCGACGCCGCTCATGATGGCGCTCGTGTTGGGCGTCATGAACAGCCCGGTGCCGATGCCGATGAAGAGCAGGCCAGGATCGCGCAGGCTCAAACCTCGCGGGCCCGAACCTTGTAGGTCCGGTGCCGCGGCATCGCGCAGCGACACCAGGACCAGTGCCAGCCCGCAGGCGGCGACCAGCGTTCCGGCCATCGGCAGCGACCCCTCGCGGAAACGGCCTGCCCAGCGTCCGGCCAGCGGCGCCGTCACCGCCATCCCGAGCGCCACCGGCACGATCCGCAGACCGGCCTGCAACGGCGTCATGTGGCCGATCGACTGCAGGTACAGCGACATCAGCAGCACCGTCGCGAACTGCACGCCCGACATCAGGAACGCGCCGACATAGGCTCCGGCACGGCGGGGATCGGCGAACAAGCGCAGGTCGACCAGCGGGGCGTGGGCAACCGCCTGCACCGCCAGGAAACAGGGCAACCCGACCACGAAGGCGCAGAACGCCGCCAGGACCACCGGGCTGGTCCAGCCCAGCAGGCCGCCCTCGGACATCACCACGATCAGGCCGGACAGGGCGACGCCGGATAGCAGCGCTCCGGTCCAGTCGAACCGCTCGGCCGGGCGGGCCGCCGGCGGCCGCAGCACCGATGCCGCCCAGCCGAGCCCGATCAGGCCGACCGGCACGTCGACCCAGAACAGGGAGCGCCAGCCGAGATGCTGCACCAGCAGCCCGCCCAGCGCCGGGCCCAGCATCTGCGACGAGGCCGCCACGGTCGCATTGAGGCCGAGCGCTGCCGGCAGGCGGGCGGCGGGATGGGCGTCGGCCAGAAGAGCGGTGGTGTTGGTGATGATGGCGGCGGCGCCGACGGCGGTGGCCATGCGCATGGCGATCAGCGTCCCGGCGCTGCCGGAAAGACCGCAGCCGATGCTGGCGGCGGTGAACAGCGCTAGTCCGGTAAGGTAGAGGCCGCGCCGCCCGACCAGGTCCGCGAGCCGCCCGAACACCAGCAGCAGGAGGGTGTTCACCAGCATGTAGCCGAGCAGGATCCAGCCCGCCTCCGTCGGCCCCGCCCGCAACGACCGCACGATCGAGGGCAGCGCCACGTCGAGCGTGCTGGTGTTGGTGAACGTCAGCAGCACGCCGATGCTGGTCGCCGACAGCACGTGCCGGCCGTGCCGGAGGTCGGGGTCGACCTCCGCATGGCGTCCCGCCGGTTCCCGGATCATCGGGCGAGGGCGAGCCGGTCCCGGCGGCACGCCATGCGCGGCTGGATTCGGTCGGCGAAGCGGTCCATGCCCTCCAGGAAGTCGTCGAACACCAGCATGATCCCGGCCGATCCCTCGACCGAGGCCGCCTCGTCGAGCAGCGAGGCGACCGTCTCGTAGGAGCCGACCAGGGTGCCGATGTTGAGGTTGACGGCCCCCTCCGGAAGGTTGATGTGGCGGGCCGTCGAGCCGGCCGCGGCGGTGGTGTCGGCCGATCCCTGCTCGGCCATCCAGGCCAGCGCCTCGACGTCGACGCCCGCCTTGTAGCGCGTCCAGCGTGCCCAGGCCGCCGCGTCGGTTTCGTCCGCGACGACCATGAAGAGCACGTAGGAGCCGACATCGCGGCCGGTGAGCGCGGTCGCCTCGATCAGCTGCCGGTTGCCGGAGGCATGCGCGGTCGGCGTGTTCACGCCGCGGCCGATCACGAAGTTGTAGTCCGCGTGCTCGGCGGCGAAGCGCATGCCCCGTTCG
>CAXUBN010000013.1:11868-21060 GCA_964249255.1 uncultured Acetobacteraceae bacterium
GCTCTGCCCGGCGCCGACCAGGGGGATCGGGCGGGACGGGCGTGGGCTCAGGCGGCAGTCCTTCATGACGAAGTGCTGGCCGGCAAAGTTCGACGCCCCGGTCTCCCAGAGCTCGCGCATGACCGAAACGTACTCGCTGCTGTAGTCGTAGCGATAGCCGAAATACCCGTCGCCCGGCCAGGTCGACATCTGCTCGTACTCCGCCTTCTGCCAGCCGGACACGATGTTGACGCCGAACCGTCCCGGCGCGATGTCGTCGATCGTCACCGCCATGCGGGCCACGATCGCCGGCGGGATCGTCAGCAGCGCCACGGAGGCATACAGCCTGATCCGTGTGGTGACCGCGGCCAGGCCGGCCATCAGCGTGAACGATTCCAGGTTGTGGTCCCAGAACTCGGTGGCCCCGCCGAAGCCGCGCAGCTTGATCATCGACAGCGCGAAGTCGAGGCCGCATGCCTCCGCCCTCTGCACGATCTCCCGGTTCAGCGCGAAGCTCGGCCTGTACTGCGGCGCGGCGGTCGAGATCAGCCAGCCGTTGTTGCCGATCGGGATGAAGACGCCGATGTCCATGTGTCGCTCCGGATAAAGCTCGAGATTCGGTGGGGAGTCTGGCGATCCGCGTTGGCGGCCGAGGAAAACGCAACATCCCCCTTCCGCAGGATCAGTTCATGGTCGACAGGTCGCGGACGGATGTGTTTCGAGCCGCCGCGTCTGGATCCCACCCTGGTGCGAGGCCATCCTGGCGCCGATCCCCAAGGGCAGGGCGATCGCCCGACGTTTTTCCAGGGACGGATACGGAGGACGAAACGATGACGATGTCCCGAAGCGCGCACGAGCGGGTTCTGCACCATGCGTGCGGCCTCCGGCCGGAGCATGTCCCGTCGGCGGCGATGCGGGCCGCCGCCATCTTCCTGCACGACAGCCTGGCGGTCGGCATCGCCGGCAGCAGGGCGCCGCACGCCGACCAGATCCTGGCCGCGGCCGAGGGCTGGGGCCGGAACGAGGGCGGGGGCACCGTGCTTGGCCGCCCCGGCATCCGTTTGCCGGCACCGCAGGCCGCGTTCGTCAACGCCCACCAGATCCACAACCAGGAATTCGACTGCGTGCACGAGGCGGCGGTGGTGCATCCGCTGGCCACCCTGGCGGCGGCGCTGCTGGCCGAGGCGGATCGGTCCGGGCCCTATGACGGCGAGCGCTTCCTCACCGCCCTGGTCGCGGGCGTCGACGTCGCCTGCTGCCTGGGCCTTGCGGCGACCACGCCGTTGCGCTTCTTCCGTCCGGCCACCGCCGGGATCTTCGGCAGCATCGCCGGCCTGATCGCCCTGACGGGCGCATCCCCACAGGTCGCGCGAGACGCGCTCGGCTATGGCCTGTCGTTCGCAGCCGGCACCATGCAGCCGCACCTGGAAGGCAAGCCGGCGCTGCCGGTGCAGATCGCCGCTGCCGCCGGCTCGGCGATCCGCGCCTTCGACCTCGCCCGGGCCGGGCTGCCGGGGCCGGCGGACTGGCTCGAGGGCCCGTTCGGCTACCTCCCGCTGTTCGAGGGCGGTCACGACGCCGCAACGGTGTTCGACACGCTCGGCACGGTGTTCCGCATCCCCGAGGTGAGCTGGAAGCCGTTTCCGACCGGCCGCGCCGCGCATGGCGCGATCGTCGCCGTGCAGACGCTGATGCGCGACCATGGCGTCGATGCGGCGCGGCTCGACCATCTCGTCTACGGCGCGCCGCCGCTGATCGCGCGGCTGGTCGGCCGACCCCGCCGGGACGGAATGCAGCCGGCCTATGCCAGGCTCTGCGCGCCCTACCTGATGGCGATCACGCTGCTGCGCGGTACCGTGACCCTTCGCGACTTCAGCGAGGAGGCGCTGGCGGATCCCGCGGTGGCCGCCCTGGCGGCGCGCCTGTCCGTGCGCTCGGACGACAATCCCGATCCGGCCGCCTTCGTGCCGGCGCGGGCGACGGCGGTGCTGACCGACGGCACGACGCGGTGCGTCGACGTCACTGCGCAGCTCGGCTCGCCGGCGTTCCCGCTGACGCCCGAGCAGCACGGGGCGAAGGCCCTGGCCTGCCTCGCCCACGCCGGCCTCGAGGCGCTGCACGCGCCGCTCGCCTCCGTCTGCGAGCGGCTGGCGTCGGTGCCCGACGTGTCGCGGGCGCTGCGCGCGGTGCTCGAACCGGCAGGACGCTGAACCGGCGCCCATCGTTCAGAACGTGCCCATCGCTCAGAACTTGTAGTTGAAGCGTACGTCCCAGATTCCCGGGTCGTTGTAGTACTTGTAGCCGAACAGGTAGGACACCCCGTAGTCGGTGAAGCCGCAGTTGCGGCATTCGGCGGTCAGCGTCCACGGCGCCCGGTTCAGGTGGAACGTCACGCCGGCATCGACCATGTCGTAGGCCTTGTCGACGCCGCCCGGGTTGCCGGACGGATCGGTGTTCTGACGTCCCACCACCTGCAGCCCGACGGTGGGCGTGAGGCTGAACTTGCGGAGGTTCCACAGGTAGCTGGCGTTCAGCGCCACCGTCACCGGCGGCAGGTAGCTCGGGGCCGCCAGGTTGCCCTCCTGGGTGACGATCCCGGATCCGCAGTTGGCGCCGATCTCCGTCCCGTTGCCGCTGCGGCGCCCGCTGAAGCAGGCGAGCTGCTGCGCGCGCACCAGGCCGGAGGGCGTGTTGTAGGTGCCGGTCTCCAGGCCGGCGCTGCCGGACAGGGTCAGGTTGCGCACCGGGATCCAGCTCGCGTCCATCTCCAGGCCATAGGTTTCCAGGTTGGCCGCGTTGTTGGTGATGAACTCGCCCGGCTCCGGCGACGTGGACAGCAGCTGGTAGTTCGAGACCTCCGTCAGGAACACGTTGGCGCTGGCGCGGAACGCGCCGCCGGGCGCCGTGTAGCGGGCGCCGGCCTCATACGACCAGACCTTCTCGGGACCGAAGTTGTTGAAGGTCGCGGCGGAGAAGGTGAGCGAGTTCCAGCCGCCGCCCTGGAAGCCCTTGGTCGCCGAGGCGTACAGCATCAGGTTCGGGTCGACCCTGTACTGCAGGGCGAAGCGGGGCGTCAGCAGGTCGGTGTTGAGGGCGTCCTTGTAGCCCGCGGCCAGGATGTCGGCGGTGCCGAAGCCGCCGGCCGTGTTGGGTGCGACCTGCAGCCGCTTGCGCTCCAGCGTGTAGCGCAGCCCGGCGGTCGCGGTCAGCGCGGGCAGGACCTGGTAGTCGGCCTGGGTGTAGACGGCGACCGAGCTGGTCGCGTTGCGGAAGCCCTCGTCGCCGAGCGGGATCGGCACCGGAACCAGCGCCGGGATGAAGGCGGCGGCGCCGTAGTTGGTCTGGTTGGTCTCGTAAAGGTAGTAGGCGCCGCTGGTGTAGGTCAGGTCGCGGCCGAGGTGGCCGTTCCACTTGATCTCCTGGGTGTACTCGTCGCCCTTCGGGTTGAACGCCAGCGCGAACTGGCCGATCCGGCTGCGATCGTCGGGCACGAGCGGTCCGAGCTGGCTGTCGGGGAAGTCGATCGACGAGGTCTGGTCGAGGCCGCGGAAGCCGGTGATGACGTGGAGCGTGCCGGCATCGAGGTTGAACTTCAGGTCTGACGCGAAGCCCCAGCTCTTCACGTCCGATCCCTGTCCCTGCGACGCCTTGTCGCCGGTCAGCAGGCCGAGGAGGTTGCCGTCGGTCCTGAAGCCGCTGACCGACTGGCGCTCGCCGCCCGCACCCGGGAAGTTGTACACGTTGGCCTCGTTGTCGTCGGCGTAGTCGGCGGAAAGATCCCATACGAAATCACCGGACTTGGAAAGCAGCCGGAACGCCTGCCGCACGCCCACGTCGTGCTTGTCGTTCAGCATCTGCCCGGTGGTGAGGTCGTGCACGTAGCCGTCGTCGGCGATGCCGAACACCGAGGTCTTGGTCAGGATCTGGCTGTTGATCGGCAGATCGACCGAGGCGCGACCGGTGAAGCGGGACCGGTCACCGCCGCCGAGCTCCAGATAGCCCCCGAACGTGTCGCGGGGCGGATCAAGCGTCACGACGATGGCGCCGCCTGTGGAGTTGCGGCCGAACAGCGTCCCCTGCGGGCCGCGCAGGACCTGGATGTCCTGGACGTCGAACAGCGCGAAGTTGTTGGCGTTCTGGCGGCTGATGTAGATGTCGTTGACGTAGGTGCCGACCTGCGGCTCGAAGGTGGTGAACGAGTTCGTCTGCCCCAGGCCGCGGATGTAGTAGACGTTGGCAGAACCCTGCCCGACGTTCTCGCCGCCGCTCATGTTCGGCACCAGCCGGATCAGCTCGGTGGCATCCACGGTCTGCCGCTGCGCCAGCTCCTTGCCGGAGAACACGCTGACCGCGACGGGAACGTCCTGCAGGCGCTGCGTCCGGCGCTGCGCCGTGACCGTGACGGCCTCCAGCTTTGTCCCCGATGCCGCCGCCTGGGACTTCGCGGCGGCGGAGTCGTTCGGCGTGGCGATGCTGGACGGCGTCTTGCGCGATGCGACCGCCCGGGGGTTGCCCGAAGGGTCGGCAGCTGCGTGCATATCCTGCGCCATGGCCTGCAGGCTGCCGCCGACGACGAAACCGGTGGACAGCAGCAACGTCGCGCGCAGGCTCGGCGGGATGAGCATCGAGATCGATCCTTGCAAGGTCGGGCAGCCGTCGGACGAGCGTCGCGGGCGCGCGGGTTGACTGGCGTCAGGTGTCTGGCATCGGAGGCTCAGTGCGGTTCCTCGCCGCCGGACACGTTCAGGCTTTCGGCGGTGATGTAGTCGGCATCGGCGGAGGCGAGGAACGCCACCGCGGCGGCGGTGTCCCGGGCCAGGCCGACCCGGCCGAGCGGGATGCGGGCGCGCATGTCGGCCATGTAGGTCTCGACGCTGCGGCCCGTCTTCACCGCGAAGTACTCGTTCTGCCAGGCGCCCAATCCCGTCGTGACGTGGTTCGGACACACGTTGTTGACGGTGATGCGATGCGCGCCCAGCTCGATTGCCGCGGACCGGGCCAGCCCGACCAGCCCGTGCTTGGACGCGCAATAGGCCTGCGCGAAGGGAAAGCCGGACTTCGCCGCCTGGCTGGCGATGTTCACGATCCGGCCGCCCTCGCCCTGCGGCACCATGATCTCGGCCGCGGCGCGCAGGCCGAGGAAGCAGCCGGTCAGGTTGACGTCGATCACCGATCGCCAGTCGGCCGGATCGACCTCGAGCAGGGGCGTCATCTTGTAGCCGATGCCGGCGTTGTTCACCCAGATGTCGAGCCGGCCGAAGCGTTCCACCGCGTGGGCGGCAAGGCGGCGCATATCGTCGTGGCTGGTCACGTCGGCCAGGCAAACGTCGCTGCGCCCGTCGGCGCCGTCCAGCGAGGCCGCCACCGCGGCCAGGCCGTCCGGATCGCCGAGATGCATCGCCTCCGCAGCGCGCCCGGCACCGGGCAGGAGGTCGGACACCACCACCGCCGCCCCCTCGAGCGACAGGCGCTGCGCGATCGCGGCGCCGAGGCCGCCGATGCGGCCGGCGCCGGTGACCACCGCGACCCTGCCGGCGAGCCGCCCGCTCACGTCAGCCGCTCGGTCAGGATGAAGACGACGTCCGCCATGGACTGGAAGGTCGCCGCGATCGCCTGCATGGCCTCGCCGGCGACGTCGCCACCGAACCCCGCCATGTCGTCGACGTCGATGATCTCGATGTAGTCGTATGGCGAGGGCGCCTCGCTGCCGAGCCGGGCGGTGCCGCGATACACCTCGAAGCCGCCGATCGAGGCGAGTGCCCGCACCGTCGGGATGTCGGTGGTGCGGGCCCAGTCCTCGTAGGCGTCCCGGGTGACGCCGGGGCGGAGGTTGAACAATGCGACGATCCGGGTGCTCACGGGCCGGCCTCCCGCAGCGCCAGTCCGGACGGCCTGCCGGGCACCGCCAGCATCGCCAGCGCCGCCACGACCATCGGCGGCACGACCACGAGGCTCAGCGCCATCTGCCACCCGAGGTGCTGCACGGCTAGCGGCACCAGCAGCGGAAACACGCCGAAGCCGAGGCACTGCGGCATCGAGCCGCAGACGGCGAGCGCGGTGCTGCGGATCGCGGTGGGGAACAGTTCGGCGATGATCACCGGGAACACCGCGGCGGCACCGTAGAACAGGCCCGCCATGAGGGCGTAGAACGCGAAGTCCTGCTCGTGGCTGCGCGGCAGCCAGAGCAGCCCGAGCAGCGCCAGCGCGCCGCACAGCACCCAGACGACGAACACCGTGCGCCGCGCCAGCAGGAACTCGCCGACGATGGCGGCGGCAAGATAGCCGATGATGCCGACGCCGTTGGAGGAGCCGACGAGCGCGATCGCCTCCGCCTGGCCGTAATGACGCACCGTGACGAAGAAGGTGGTGAAGAAGAACGCCGAACCGGCATAGGCGCCAGCGAAGCAGAAGAAGGTCACCATGCAGGCGATGCTGACCACGCGATGCTCGGGGGCGAACAACGCGCCGGCACGGGCCATCATCGGCCGACCGTGGTTCGCGGAGACCGCGAGCCGGGCGGGCGCGGGGGCGGCACGGCGCAGCAGCCAGAGGATCGGCAGGGCCAGGGGTGCCACGATGAAGCCCGGGAGGCAGGCATCGCGCCATCCACCTGCATGGAGAAGAGGCACCGCGATCGTCGAGGCGAGGAACCAGCCGAGCGGATAGCCGCATTGCAGCAGGCCGATCGCCAGGCCGCGCAGCCGTGCCGGAACGGTCTCCACCACGTAGGCGGTGGTGATCGGCGATAGCGCGCCGGCGAACCCGAAGCCGAGCGTGCGCAGCGCGGTCAGCACGGCGATGCTGCCGGCGAAGAACTGCAGCCCGACCGCGCATGCGGACGATGCCAGCATCAACGCCAGCACCGGGCCACGCCCATACCGGTCGGCGGCCACGCCGCCCAGCACCACGAATGCCGAGGACACGACGAAGGAGATCGCCAGGATCATGCCCGCCGTCGCTAGCGGCCGGTGGAAGTCGACCAGGATGCCGGGAAGGACATAGCCGAAGATCGACTGGTCGAGGTTCGACAGCGTCCAGACCAGCAGCGACACCAGGAACACGACCGCGGAGGCGGCTGACCAGCCCGTGTACCAGGCTGCGTGTCCGGGTGTGGTTCGCGCGCCGTAGGCCATGGGGCACCCTTTGATGATGTGCCCGTCTCGATCGCCATGACCGCCTGCGCCCCGGCGCATGGCCGGCGGCGGCGAACCAGATTGACTCGGAGACGGAATATCCATGCAAGAAACGTGCGAATATGGTTAACGCTGTTGCTCGTGCAGAAGAAACAAATTATGGATGTTGCTCATGCACCTGGATATCGAACTCGGGCAGCTCCGGCGGTTCCTGGCGATCGTGGACCGCGGCTCGTTCGTCGAGGCGGCGGCCGTGCTGAACATCACCCAGCAGGGCCTGAGCTCCAGCATCGCGAAGATGGAGGCCGCCGCCGGCGTCAGGTTCTTCGAGCGCACCCGCGGCGGGCGCCTGACGCTGACCGTGTTCGGCCGCCTCCTGCTGACGCGCGCGCGTCAGCAGCTGATCATGGCCGACCGCATGGCCAGCGAGATCACCCTGCTGCGCAACGCCCGCAGCGGCAGCGTCACGGTGGGCCTCAGCGAGACCATGACCGGCCGGCACGTGGCGACGGCGATCCGCCGGTTCCACAGGCAGCAGCCGGAGGTGCAGATCAGGCTGCTGGAAGGTTACACCGGCCTCATGGTCGAGCGGATGATGACGGGCGAGGTCGATTTCGTGGTCGGCAGCCCGACCGCCGACCCCGAGCTCAGCGGGGAACTGAACTTCCGCCACCTGTTCGAGGTGCGCGACGTGCTGGCGGTCCGGCGCAGCCATCCCCTGGCCGGCCGGCGCGACCTGACGCTGGGCGAGCTCGCAGACTACACCTGGATGGTGCCCGCCTGCCGCGGCGACGTCTACGAGGCCATCAACCTCGCCTTCATGCGCGCCAAGCTGGCGCCGCCCAGGCACGTCATCCGCAGCGACGCCGTCGTGGTCGGAACCTGGCTCAGCCTGAACGACGACTACATCCTGGCGATGCCGCCCGACATGATCGGCACGATCATCGAGCTCGGCGGCCTGGCGGTACTCGACATGCACGAAACCACCGTGGCGCGTCATGCATGCGCGATCACGCGGCGCGACGTGGTGCTTGACGCGGCCGCGAACCGCCTCCTGCAGGAGATCGTGTTCGAGGCCGAGCAGGGCTGCGGCAGGCTCGGCCGGCAGCATGCCTGACAGGCGTCCCTAGATGCCGGGCGCGATCGCGGGCTTCACGGTCCTCACGCCGAACGTCGAGGCGTCGGCACGAGCCTATGCCCGCCACCTCGGATATCGGCACGATGGACCGGACCATGTCGGAGAGTCGGTGGCCACCGCCTGGCAGGCGCCCACGCTCGCGGGAGCCCGCCAGGCGCTGCTGCGTCCGGCGAGCGGCAACCGTCGCTTCATCCGGCTCGTGGAGCTGGCCGGGCTGCCGGACCACGTCCCCCTTCGCAACCACGGCTGGACCGCGATCGAGATCGTGGTGGAGGACCTGGATCGCGTTGCGGCCGACCTCGCGGCATCGCCCTTCCGGGTGCTGGGGCCGCCGGAAACGCTTGATCTCGGCTTCACTGACCGCATCCGCGCGATGCAGGTCGCGGGTCCGTCGGGCGAGGTGCTCTACCTGACCGAGATCGATGGGCCCATCCCGGGTTTCGATCTCCCGGTGGCGCAGGCCCTAGTCGATGCTGCCTTCGTCGCCGTCCTGGGCGCGTCGTCGCTGCAAGCGTCCCGGCTGTTCTACGCCGGCCTGTTCGAGACGGCGCCCGGCACGGTGCTGGAGGCCCGGATCAACTGCCTGTCCGCGGCCCACGGCCTGCCGTCGTGGACGAAACACGCACTCTCCATCGTCACCCTGCCCGACGCGTGCCTGGTCGAGATCGACGCCTATCCGCCCGGCGCCACATCATCCTCGCCGACGTCATGCGGGCTTTCCGCTCCCATCGCCCTCGTCTCGTTCGACGCCCTGCCGGGAGAGCCGGCCGGCCTGCTCGTCGGTCCGGACGGGGAGCGCATCGAGATCCTGCCGACCCGGTCGTCACCCACCAGCTCATAGGACAGTTCATGCAGGTCGATCAGCCGGATGCCGAGATCGATGTCGTCGTCGTCGGCGGCGGCGCGTGCGGCCTCGCCGCGTCGCTGGCCGCACGCGTCGCG
>CAXUBN010000014.1:0-21008 GCA_964249255.1 uncultured Acetobacteraceae bacterium
GGTGTCGCTCGGGGTGCTGCCGAGCGAGGCGGACTTCGTCGCGGCCGCGCGCGATCCCGGCCTCCGCGTGACGGTCCCCGATCCCGCCCCCCTGGAGCCCGCGGTGCTGGTGGTAAGCGCCGGGGTGGGGACAGCCGCGGCGCAGGGCGCGCTGCGGTTCGCGCGCTTCGTGTGCGGACCGGAGGGCCAGGCGCTGCTGCGGGCCCAGCCGGCCGAGGGCCTGCAATGGCCGGTATCGCGGGAGGCCGAAACGCCGCCGGTGCTGCCGGCGCTATCCGGCCTGCACACCGTGCACCCGGACCCCGCCTTCTGGGGACGACGGGAGGGCCAGGAGGTCGCCTGGTTCCGGCGCGTGATCGGCGGCGGATGAGGGCGGCCGCGACGCTGGCGCTCCTGCTGCCCTGTGCCGCGGTGCTGCTGCCGCTGCTGCGCTTCCTGCTGTTGCCGGCGCTGCCCTGGCTGGCGCCCCAGTTCGCGCCGCCGTCGGGACCGGCATCGGGGCTGGGGGCCGCCGCCGTGGGATCGCTGTCGGTCTCGGCCGCGACGGGTATCCTCGTCGCCCCGATCGCCGCGGCGCTCGGCTTCATGCTGGAACGGCGCCGCTGGGCGGGCCGACGGCTCAGCCTGGGCGCCTGCTGGGCGGCCCTGCTCGTGCCCGGCTACCTGCTGGTCGCCGGCTGGGAGATCGTGCTCGACGCGCCGGCGATACCGAGGATGACGCAGAATGGCGCCGCGCTGTCCAGCTGGGCGATCCTGGTGGGCGCGATGGCCGCCAAGGCGCTGCCGTTGACGATCCTGGCCGCACGGATCGGCTGGGCCGCCCTTCCGCCCAACCTGGAGGATGCGGCACGGGTCAATCTCCACGATCCGAGGCGCCGGCTTCGCCTGCTCATGTCGGCGTCGAGCCCGGTCCTGGTACTGGCGTTCCTGCTGGCCTTCGACCAGGCGATGGACGAGTACGGCCTGGCGCTGGTGTTGGGGCGGCAGCTGCGGTTGCATCTGTTGGCGGCGGAGATCCACGCCAACCTCGCCGAATGGCCGGTCTCGTGGTCCCAGGCCGCCACCGGCGCGGACCTACTCGTCGGCATCTCGCTGCTGCCGTTCCTGCTCCGCCTGCGGGCTTCGCGGCTGGTGGCGACCTCGGGCCCGGCCGGGTCGGTCCCGGTCCCCGCGGCCTCGCCGGCCGAACGGCTGCTCGCCTGGATCCTGTCCGCGTCGTTCGCGGTTCCCGGCCTGCTGATCCCGCTGTCGGCACTGTTCTCGGACCTCCTCGCCGGGTCCGAATGGTCGGTCTCGTCCGAGGGCGCCCACGGGCTGCTGTTCTCGTGCCTCTACGGCCTGGTCGCGGCGACGATGGCGGTGGCGCTCGCGGCCGCCACGCTGGGCATCGCGAACGTTCGGGGCGGTGGTGCCGTTCTGTTCCGGGTGCTGCCGCTGCTCACCCTGTCCACGCCCGGCATCGTGCTGGGTGCGGCCTTCGTGATCGGCTACGGCGGGTTCCCGCTGCCGGTGCTGGGCACGCCGCTGGTCCTGCTATTCGCCGAGATCGCGACCACCCTGCCGTTGGGGCTGCTGCTGCTCCGCGACGCGATGGGTCCGACCTTCAGGAACCGCGATGAGGCGGCCCGCGTGCACGGGGTGACGCGGCTCGCCCGGATCGAGCGGCTCCACGCCCCGTCCCTCCTGCGGCCGCTCGCGGCGTCCTGGTGCCTGTGCTTCTGCCGGCTGTTCTTCGAGCTGCCGTTGGCGCAGATGCTGGCGCCGGCGGGGCGGGAGCCGGTGGGGGTGATCCTGGTCGGTCTGGGCGAGTCGCTGCGGCTCAGGGAGGAGGCGGTCCTGGCCTGCGCCGGGATCGCGCTGTGCGGCGGCGTCGCGCTGATCGTCACCCTTGCGGTGCGTATCCGATGATCGGCGTGGCGGGTGACGACCGGGGGCTGGAGCTTCCGGTGCTGGAACTCACGGCGCTGCGGCACGGCTACGGCGGGCGGGCGGTGCTGCGCGGGGCATCCCTGCAGCTGCGCCGCGGCGAGATCGCCGTGCTGGTCGGCGCGTCCGGCTCCGGCAAGTCCACCCTGCTGCGCCTGGTCGCCGGGCTTGAGCGGCCGCGCGCCGGCCGGGTGGCGCTCCGCGGCATCACGGTGTCCGACGGGGATGCGGGCATGTTCATGGGTCCGGAACGGCGCGGCCTCGGCATGGTGTTCCAGGAGGCGGCGCTTTGGCCGCATCTCCGCGTCCGCGAGAACGTTGCGATCGCCCTGCCGCCCGGAATGGGGCGACGCGCGGGCGCCGCCGAACGTCTGCTGGCCGAGGTCGGGCTCGGCGAGCACGGCGGATCCCGGCCCGACAGGCTGTCCGGAGGGCAAAGGCAGCGCGTCGCCCTAGCGCGAGCCCTGGCCACCGGCACCGACCTGCTGCTGCTGGACGAGCCGCTGACGGCACTCGACGAGCCGGTGCGCGAGCGGCTCAGGGTCCTGATCCGCGACACGGTGCGGCGGCGGAACGGGGCGGCGCTGATGGTCAGCCACGACCGCACCGACGCCTGGCGCCTGGCCGACCGCATCGCGGTGCTGGACGGCGGCGTCGTGGTCCAGGCCGGGACGCCCGAGGCTCTCTACGGCGCTCCGGCGACGATGACCGTTGCCCGCTACATGGGGGCCTCCGGCGACATCCCCGTCCGGGGGAGCGGCGATGGGGAGGTGGGCCTTGTCGGCGGCCATCGCGTCTCGGTGGCGGGACCAACGTTGGCGGCCGGCGCGCCGGGCCTTCTCGTCGCGTATCCGGAGGCGGTCCGGGTGGCGGAAGACGGGTTGGCCGCCCGGCTGTCCGACCTGGCGTTCGAGGGAGGACGGTGGCGAGCCCGATGGCGGCTGACCGGGGATGGTGGGACCCTCGAGGGCCTGCACGACCACAGGCCGCCGCAGGTCGCGACCCTGAGTCTGGATCCGGCTCGCACCTTCGCCTTTGGAACACTCTGACGACGGCCGCGAGCGTCCGGCGCGTGCCCGTCTATGGATGCGGCGACGGGTCGGCAGTCCGGATGCGGCGCTGCCGGTCCCGTCATCGCGGCCGACATCGTTGCGGCCCGGCCATCGCGATCATACGGTCCACACCATGCCGCCGCGATCGCCACGCCCCGCGCTCCCGATCGCCCGGGCCGTCCAGCAGCTCCGGGCCGGCCGGCCGGGCGAGGCGGTGGAACCCTTGCGCGAGGCGGCGCTGCTGCATCCGGACAGCGCCGCGATCCAGCACGACCTCGGCCTGTCCTGCCTCGAGACCGGACGGGTCTCGGAGGCGGTGGAGGCGTTTCGCCGCGCGGTCGCCCTGCGCCCCGACTACACGGACGCGCATTTCCGGCTGGGCCTGGCCCTGGAGCGTGCGGGGGACCTGCGCGGCGCGATCCTGGCCTATGATCGGGCCACAGAGCTGCTGCCGTCGCTGGTCGAGGCCTGGTTCCGGGCCGGGGCGCTCGCCTTTACGCTGGGCCATCGCCGGGAGGCGATCGGCTGCTTCCGCCGTGCCGCCGCGTCGGGGCGCAAGACCGGCTTCGGCCGGCTGGGGGAGGCGCGGGCGCTGCTGGCGGAAGCGCGCGACCGGGAGGCCGAGCGCGTGCTGCGGTACCTGCTGGCGCGCGAGCCGCGCAATGCGATGGCGCACGACCTGCTCGGCAACGTGCTGGCCGACGACGGGCGCTTTGTCGAGGCGCGGGACTGCTTCGCGCGCGCCGTGGCGGCAGAGCCGCTGATGGCCGGCAGCTACTACGACCTGGTCCGGTGCCGGCGCGTGACGACCGCCGATGCCGACCTGCTGCCCGGGATGCATGCGGCGCTCGCCCTCCCCGCCCTGCAGGCGGAGCAGCGGATCCGGGTGCACCTGGCCCTGGGCAAGGCGGAGGACGACCTCGGCGACCACCGGGCGGCGATGGAACAGTTCGACGCGGCCGATGCGGTCCGCCGCACCCTGATGCCGTTCGATGCGGCGCTGTTCGACCGGCAGGTCGATCGCCTGATCTCGCTGTTCCCGGCCGAGCGGTTCGCGCCTCCCGGACTGCCCGGCCACAGCGACGCCGCTCCGGTGCTGATCATCGGCATGCCGCGCTCCGGGACGACGCTGACCGAGCAGGTGGTCTCAAGCCATTCGCAGGTCGGCGCCTGCGGCGAGCTCAACTTCTGGAACGAGCGTGGCATCGCCTGGCTCATGGCGGGCTCCGGCGCGCCGGACGGGGCCCCGCTCGACGCGCACGCCGTGGCGCGGCTCAGCTCCGACTACCTAGCGCTGCTGCGCGACACCGCCCCCGGCGCCGCGCGGTTCACCGACAAGATGCCGTTCAACTTCCTCTGGGCCGGGCTGATCCACCTCGTCTTCCCGCGGGCGATCCTGCTGCACTGCCGGCGCGCGGCGATCGATACGGCGCTATCGGTCCATCAAACGCTGTTCAGCCCGCGGCTCGCCTTTCCGACCGGCGGGACGGAGCTGGTGCGCTACATCCGGGCGTACGAACGTCTCGCGGAGCATTGGCGCGGCGTACTGCCGGCCGACCGCTTCGTGGAGCTCGACTACGAGGAGCTGACGGGGGCGCCGGATACGACCATCCGCCGCGTCATCCGGGCCTGCGGCTTGCCCTGGGAGGAGGCCTGCGCCCGCCCCGACCTCAACCCCCGCGCCGTCAGGACGCCCAGTCGATGGCAGGCGCGGCAACCGATCTACCGTGATGCGGTCGCCAAGTGGCGGCGCTACGAACCCTGGCTCGGCCCGCTGGGTGCCCTGCTGGAAGGCGAGGCACGGTCGTGACGGCCCCTACCGAGGGGTCGTCATCAGAGGTTCATCTGTTTGTCATGCTACCAGGCGGCGATGCGCGGGTAAGGAGGAAGCAGGTCGTCACGTCGCGGCGACCAGCAGGCGCACGAGATCAGGACCGCTTGGCCCCTGCATCCCTAACCTGACAGCAACCTGACGAACGATGCAAGGGAAAAAGATGTCCCGTATCAACCGCCTCCGCCCACTCGCGGGCCTGCTCGCGACCTGGGTGGCGGCTCCAGCCCTAGCGGCGCCGTCGCAGGAGTTTCCCACCTACGCCGTCGGCCCGCAGCCGGACGGCTCGATCGTCGTCAGCAACGGGACCGTGATCACGCCGGCCGGCACCCAGGTTAACCTCGGCAGTCCGGTCCGAGCCAAGGCGGTCGCGGTGAACCCGGACCCGCGGAGTCACACCGCCGCGGTGCTGACCGAGGGGTCCTCCACCGCCGCGGTGCAGGTGTTCGACACGCGCACCGGCCAGGTGCTGCAGCGCTACCTGCCCTTCAAGGACAGCTCCGGCAGCTATGCCGGCATCGCCTACGCGCCGGGCGGCAAGCGCCTGCTCCTCAGCCAGGACGACAGCTACGTCACCGTGGCAAACGTCGGCAGGACCGGGCTGCTGACCGATGCCGCGCACGTCTCGGTGCCGCCCGACACCTCCTTCATCACCTGCTTCCCGAACAGCCCGATCGGCGACTACGGCGAGCCCTGCGGCCAGCTCTACACCACCTCCACCTCGTATCCCGGCGGCCTCGCCTTCTCGCGCAACGGCAAGACCGCCTACGCCCTGCTCGACCAGAACAACACGCTGGCGGCGATCGACCTGTCCCAGCCCACGCCGTCGATGGTCAGCCAGATCCGGGTCGGCAACGCGCCCAACAGCATCGTGGTCGACGGCAACACCGCCTATGTCAGCAACGAGGGCGGCCGCGTCGCGACGGCGAACGATTTCCAGGTGCTGTCCGGCGGCACGCCGATCGTCGCCGACCCGACCGACGGCTACTCGACCACCGGGACCGTATCGGTGATCGACCTCGCCGCCGACAAGGTGGTCGCCACCATCCCGACCGGCCTTCATCCGACCGGCATGGCCCTGTACGGCCCTTACCTGCTGGTATCCAACACCTACGACGACACGATCTCGGTGATCGACCGGCGACTCAACCGTGTCGTGCGCACGATCTCGCTCAAGTTCCCGCTGCCGGTCCCGGGCAAGGGGCTGCCCTTCGCGGGCGGGCCCACGGCGATCGCCGTGGACGAGCTGCGCGGCATCGCCTACGTGGCGCTCTACAACGCCAACGCGGTCGAGGTGGTCAACCTCAGCGGCGCGGCGCCGACCCCGTTCCTGGGCCTGATCCCGGTCGGCTACGCCCCGGGATCGCTGACCATCGACCCCGCCACCAACCAGCTCCTGGTCGCCAACGACAAGGGTACCGGGACCCAGGGCTCGCTCGGCACCGCGCACGGCGTGACCGGCTTCAACAGCCACCAGGACACCGGCACGGTGAGCCTGATCCCGCTGGGCAACCTGCCCCGCCAGATCTTCGACGACACCCTGCGGGTGGCCGAGAACAACCATTGGGACCGGCTGGAGAACTACGTGTCCGCGGGCTTCGCCAACCCGAATGCGGCGCCCGTGGCGATCCCTGCCCACATCGGCGAGCCGTCCACCATCAAGCACGTCTTCCTGATCGTGCGCGAGAACCGCACCTACGACCAGATGCTAGGCGATGTCGCCGCCGGCAACGGGGATCCGTCGCTCGCGATCTTCGGCGGCAAGGACACGCCCAACGTGCACGATTTGGTCAAGCGCTTCCCGCTGCTCGACAACTTCTACGACCCCAGCCGCCAGTCCGCCGACGGCCACCAGTACATCACCGAGGCGGTGGCGCCCTATGCGGACGACATCCAGTCGCCGGACTGGGTACGCAGCTACCCCGGCGGCAACGCCGGCGACAGCCTCGCCTACCTGCAGCGCGGCTTCATCTGGTCGCAGGCCGTCAACGCCGGGCTGCGCACCAAGCTCTACGGCGAGTACGTCGAGAACGAGAACTTCCCGACCCCGCTCGGCCACCCGAACTGGTCGCAGTTCTATGCCGACAGCCAGGCGTTCGAGAACGGCAGCGAGCCGACGCTCCAGTACCAGAACGCGATTACCACCGAGTCCTCGGTGCCGTCGGTGGAATCGCTGCTGATCAAGAACTTCCCCGACTTCGACCTCGACATCCCCGACCAGTTCCGGGTGGACATCTGGCTGCAGGACTTCACCGCCGATCTGGCGCGGGGCACGGTACCCAGCCTGAGCATCCTGTGGGTCATGTGCGACCACACCGGCGGCCCGCCCACGGTCGATGCTGAGGAGGCCGACAACGACCTCGCGGTCGGCCGGATCATCGACACCATCAGCCACAGCGCGGTGTGGAAGGACTCGGTGATCTTCATGGAGGAGGACGACGCGCAGGACGGCGTCGACCATGTCGACGGGCACCGCAGTCCCGGCTACGTCGTCAGCCCCTGGGCGGCGCAGTACGGCCCGACCGACCACACGACCTACACCCAGGTGAACATGACCCGGACGATCGAGCAGATCCTGGGCCTGCCGCCGATGAACCAGTTCGACCTGCTGGCGACGCCGATGTTCACCGACTTCACCAACACCCCGAACTACGCGCCATGGACGCACCTGCCGAACCTGGTGCCGCTGGACATGGGCGTCGCGACCAAGCAGGCGCTGAACGACCGCACCAAGGCCGGCGTGCTGCGGGCCGCCTGGGCCAAGATGAAGGTCAGGATGTTCGCCGGCAAGGCGAACAAGGCCGACTCTGTCGATCCCTACACGCTGAACCATTACGACTGGTATGCCGCAACCGGCTTCACGCGGCCCTATCCGGGCGAGAAGACCGTGCGTCCACCCCGGGAGTTCGCGCAGCGCGTGGCGCACCCGAACTACGACATCGACGACTGAACCGTCGACCTGGATACCTCCGGCTTGAGGCACTGACGGCTCGGACGATACTGGAAGCACCCTGCCCTGCCTGAACTCTATCGGGCCCGAGTGGCTGACCTCGTGTTTGCGCCGGATGGCGAGGGTGCAGACCGCATCGCCGTGCACCCGGAGGCGGAGGGGCACCTAGTAGAGGTGCATGACGAACTGTCCGCCATCCCGACCCTGTCGGATATCGGCGGTGCGCACGACGACGGCCCCGGCGATGCTGCCAGGGCCGTATGTCTTGCGCCTCAAGTCAGGTTGGTTGCGGAGACAGGCTCCCACCCTTGTCGACCTTGGTTCGTCCGGTTGCCATCGCGGCAAGCGGGCGGTGATCGGCCTGGATGACGTGACCGACGTATGCCGGTCTGATCATACGCAGCTTGATACATTCCGCCTCGTCACACGCTACGAGCGTAGAAGCGACATTCACCACGCCCTCACCGTGCTCGCCCACCCATCCATCCGCTTCAGCACGCCGCGGGACAGGGTTTAAAAGGCTTTCTTGGCAGTTCCGCCGCTTTGCCATCCGATACGAGAAGACCAGACGATACGATCTCATCGTCAGCACCGCTGGGCCGGGTTGTCCTCCGTTGGGCCTAGTGCAGGATGATCTCGACCCGGCGGTTCTGCGGCTCGCGGGTATCCAGACCGGTGGCGACGAGGGGATGCGTTTCGCCATATCCGTGGATGGTGATCGCGCCGCCTGGCACGCCATCGCGGACGAGCTCGGCCTTCACACTGGTCGCGCGACGGACTGACAGGCCTTGGTTGTAGCGGGCCCCGCGCGCCCCACCATGAATCGACGAGTTGTCGGTATAGCCGTTGACCTCGATCCGCGTGGTCTGCACGTGGGTCGAGGCCTGTGCGGCCTGCGCGACGATCTCGCGGGCACGCGCCGTCAGGTCAGACCGATCCCAATCGAAGAACACCAAGTAGGTGCGTGCGACCGCAGGCGGAGGTGCCGGAACCGCCATCGGCTCGGGAGCGGGAGCCGGCTTCGGCACGTTGAAGGCGTAGGCGACGCCCACGGTGAAGAGGTGGACGAAGATGTCCCTCTGAAGCCCGATCGATCCGGTCGGATCAGCTGCCGCCGGCCGGTTGTAGAACGTTCCGGTCAGGTCTCCGGCATCATGGATACCGACGAGCCTGTAGTCGGCGGTGACCGCCAGCCCCGGCACGGAACTGACCGGAAATGCCGCACCGACGATACCCTCATAGGCGAAGTTCGGACCGGATGTGCCGCCGATATGGTGCAGGTCGCCGTTGGACAGGGCTTCCGGCAGGGTCACGTGCGTCGCCAGCGCGCCGGCGCCGACCCCGAGATAGGGGCTCATCCAGGGTATCGGGATGCCGAACTTGGGCAGGTTGAACGCGTAGAGCGCTTCAAGGAAACCGCCATAGCTTTCCTGGTGCCCGGTCTGCTTGCCCGGCACGGGCACTGGAACTAGGTTATTGATGTTGTTGTAGTCATAGGCGCCAAGGATGTCGACCTGCACGCCGTTCGGGAATGCCCATCCAACGGCGCCGGCGCCGATGAAGCCATTGCCGAAACGCTCCTGCGCTGGACCCGCGCCGAGCGGGCCCTCGTTGGGATGGACCTTGATGTTCTGCAGCAGGCTGTAGCCGCCGGCGAGGCCGACATAGGGCGTTCCGCCGGAAAAACCCTGCATGAAGGTCGTCTCGGGCGGCGGGGCCGGGTTCTGCGCATAGGCGATACTGACCGGACCCAGAACGAGCAGGAAGCCGAAACGGCAAATTTTGACGCGCATCAAATTCACTCCCTGTTTGCGAAGAGGCCCATTAGCAATTCCTAACAATGTTAGCATGATCCAAGATTGTTCGTATTTCAAACCAATTGCCGAGATTCAACTTATGAACCTCATCACTGTTGCGATATTGCATCATTTTTATTAAAAGTGATATCATCCGCCAAGTTCCGTCGCAGCACCTTACCCGAACGCGTTCGGGGAAGCGCTCCACGAAAGATGACCTGTCGCAGCCCACAGAAGGTGCCGATGGCGACCCGCACGGATTCGATCAGGTCGCACCGGAGTGTTTCCAGCCGGGCCGCATCCAGACCATCCTTCGGAACCACGTAACCGACCGGCCGTTGTCCGCGTAGCGCGTCGTCGGTGGCGACGACGGCGCATTCCACGACGTCGGGATGCGCCGCCAATACATCCTCGATCGTCCCAGTGGCGACCAAGCGTCCTGCGACCTTGATGACGTCGTCGACGCGTGACAGCAGCCTCACGCCGCCGTCGACGCCGATGGCGCCGTAATCGAAGGTCCTGAAATAGCCAGGATGCTTGTCCAGGTAGAGCGCCTGCATCAGCACCAGGTCGCGCCAAAGTCTGCTGAGGCAGCCGGGCGGCAGCGGCAGTCGCAGCACCAACTCACCAGGCTCGTCATCAGGCTGTTCGCACCCATCCGCATCGACGCAGTGCAGGTCAAACCCCGGCATGGCGGAGATCCGTCGCGAAGCCTGTTGCCCGACGCCGCGTGGGCCGGCGATGCACCAGCCGGTCTCGGTCTGCCACCAATGGTCGTGCACGGGCACGCGGATCGCGCGTTCGGCCCAGCCCACGATCGAGGCGTCGGCCCGCTCGCCGGCGAGGAAGACGGCGCGCAGGCAGGCGAGATGGTGCGCGGATGCGAACACGCATCCGGGATCGATCGCACGGATGGCCCGGAGAGCGCTCGGGCTGGTGAACAGGATGCCGACGCTGTACGCGGCGCACAGGCGCCACAGGGCGCCGGCGTTCGGCGTTCCGGTCACCCCGCCCTCGTAGAGCACGGTGGTACAGCCCGCAATAAGAGGCCCGTATACGCCGTAGGAGTGGCCGACCACCCAGCCGAGATCAGCGGTGGTGCAGAACACATCGCCGGACGACACGCCGTACACCAGGTTCATCGAGCGCTGCATCGCCACCGCGTAGCCGCCGCAGTCGCGCACCACCCCCTTGGGATGTCCGGTGGTGCCGGAGCTATGCAGGATGTAGAGCGGCGCCGTCGCCGGCATTGCCACCGGATCCGCCGGGGCCGCGGCCTCGACCTCGGTGAAATCCGTCACCGTCACGCCGGGCGACCACGGTGCCGGATGCCCGGCGCCGAGCCTGCGATCGAGCAGGACCCAACCGGCCGGCCGGTGCCTCGCGGTGGCGAGCGCCTCCTGCATGGCGGGCAGGCATGAGATCCGGTGGCTGCCGGAGTGGCCGCAGCTGGCGGAGACGACGAGCCTGGGGCTGACGTCGTCGATCCGCGCCGCGAGCTCGCCGGCGCTGTGACCGGTGAAGACGACGACATGCACGGCACCCAGCCGTGCCGCCGCCAGCATGGCGATGACCGCCTCGGGCACGGGCGGCATGCTGATCAGCACGCGTTCGCCGCGGCTCAGGCCGAGGATGCGCAGGCCGCCGGCCAGACGGGCGACGCGATCGCGCAGCGCCGCGAAGCTGAAACGCGCGACCGTGCCGGTGACCGGGCTGTCCCAGATCAGCGCCACCTGGTCGCCGCGTCCGGCCTCGACGTGGCGATCGAGGGCGTTGGCGCACACGTTGAGCGTGCCGTCCGGGAACCAGTCGGCCATCCCGTCGGGACGGAGCCGCAGCGCCCGTGTCGGGGCATGGTCCCAGGCGATGTCGGCGGCCGCCCGCATCCAGCCGGCGGCGTCCCCGTCATCCGCCGCGGCCTCACCGTGCATCGGACGGCTCCGCCAGGCAGCGCGCCGCGATCCGCTCGGCGAGGTAGGCGGCGTCGCGAGCGACGCCGGAGAAGCGGCCAGAGCCCCAGCTGTGCATCCAGGGGAGGCCGAGCATGTAGAGGCCGGGCTCGTTGGTGACGCCGCGATGGTGGATCGGCGTGCCGCGAGGGTCGAGCACGTCCGGACCGATCCAGCGGAAGTTCATGGTGAAGCCGATGCACCAGACGATCGCGCGGATCCGCCTGGCGGCGGCATCGAGCGACAGCCGGTCCGGGCCGGGGCTCCAGACCGGCAGGTAGGGTGGCTCCTCAGGTGCCGCCACGCCCTGCTCGGCGATGAAGCGGTCGATGCTGCGCTTGATGTCGGCCGAAACCTTGTCTGCGGCGTCGAGCTTCTCGCGCACGCCGCCGCCGAAGCGGAATTGCGTGCCGGTGCCGTGCTCGAAGCGGCCATACAGCCTCATGCCCTCGCGGGCACGCAGGCGCAGGTCGATGTCGCGACCGCCATCGCGGCCGGTGACGTAGTGGTTGGTGTTGTCGCGCACCCGCTCCTTCAGCGGATGCCGTTCGACCGGCAGATCGTAGAAGCCCATCAGGTCGAGCCAGGCGACGACGTCGCGGCCGCGGTAGCGACGTGCCACGCGCGGCGCGTCGCCAAGGCAGAGATGCACCTGGCGCCCGGCGAGATGCAGGTCCTCGGCGACCTGCGCGCCGGACTGGCCGGAGCCCACCACCAGCACCGCCCCGTCCGGCAGCGCCGTCGGCGTCTGATACTGCGAGGAGTGGATCTGCACCAGGCCGGGATCGAGCTCGCCGGCCCAGCGCGGCACGATCGGATCGTGATAGCCGCCCGTGGCGACCACGACCTGGTCCGCGGTGACGGGACCGTCGGAGGTGTCGAGCCGGAACCGGCCACCGGCGACGCGCTCGAGCCGGCGGACGGTCACGCCGCAGCGCAGCGGCGGGGCGAAGCTGGCGGCGTAGCGTGCCAGGTAGTCGACGATCTCGTCGCGGCCCATGAAGCCGTCCGGATCGTCGCCGTCGTACGGGAAGCCGGGCAGCCGGCATTGCCAGTTCGGCGTGACCAGGCAGAACGTGTCCCAGCGCTCGACCGCCCAGGCGTGGCCTGGATGGTTCGCCTCCAGCACGAGGTGACGGATCCCGCGCTCGGCCAGGGTCCAGCTCATCGACAGGCCGGCCTGTCCACCGCCGACGACGACGACCGGGACGTGCTCGGGACGATCCTCGGAGGGGTGCCCCGGCACGTGCCGGTCGCTCAAGACGGCATCTCGTCGAAGCCGCGCACGGCGACGGTGCTGTCCGGGGCGAAGGACGCCGCCCGCCGCTCGATCGCCGCCTTCTGGGCCAGTGCCCGCGTGCACGGCATGCCGAACTTCGCCCGGACGCGCTCGCTGGCGATGTCGAGCGCCGCCCCGGCGCGGACGACGAAGTCCTCGAGCCGATAGTGCGTTTCCGGCTGCAGGTGCTCCCGCACGACCAGCGAGGGCGAGTAGCAGCGCGCCGGCGTCCCGTCGGGCCAGACGATGTCGAACAGCATCTCAGGCATCGCAGGTGGCCTTCCGTTGCACCGGCCGGCCATGCATGCGGGCATAGACCGGCAGGTGGTTGCGCGCGACCGCGTCCCAGCCGAAGCGCCGCGCGACCGCGGGTCCGGCGGCGGTCCGTCGCCGGCGCGGGTCCAGCGCGTCGTGGAGGGCGCGCGCGATGCCGGCCACGTCGTCCGGATCGGCCCACAGCGCCTCGTCACGTGCGAAATGCTGGTTGAACGGCGGGATGTCCGACAGCACCACCGGGCGGTCGGTGGCCATCGCCTCCAGCGCGCAGAGGCCGAAGCCCTCCATCCGCGACACGCTCGCCACCGCGTCGGCGAGGCGGTAGAGCGAGGGCATGTCGCGGTCGGTGATCACGCCGGGCAGGATCACCGAGCGTCCGGCATCGGCCTCGGCGAGGATGGCGTGAAAGGCGGCCCGATCGGCACCGTGATCGAGCAGGCTGGCGCCGCCGGCGATGATCAGCCTGGCGTTCGGATGGGTCGCCCGCAGGAGCAGGAAGGCGCGCAGCAGCGACAGCGTGTTCTTGCGCGCCTCGATGCCGCCCAGCGCCAGCAACACCGGGCCCGCGCCCGAGCCTGCGGCGTCGCGCGCGAGATCGAGTCGCCGGCGCAGGGCGTCGTCGTTGGCGTCCGGCACCGGCGAGAAGTGCCGCGTGTCGACGCCGTTGCCGACCAGCGTCGGTTGGCGTCCGTAGCGGGCGTGGAGGATGTCCTGCCAGTGCCCGCTGACGCAGCAGAGCGCCGCGGCGGCACGGACGCCACGCTCCTGCCAGTGGTCGAGCTGCACATCGTCGAAGCGGTCCAGGTGATGCACCGTGCGGACATAGCCGTCGATGCGGTCGTGCTCGACGAGGTCGGCCAGGGCGTTGGCGGTGATGGAATCCTGGGCATGGAACAGCTCGAAGCCGGCGCCTTCAAGGAAGCCGGCGACCTCGGCGATCCGGGTTCGCACCATGGCCGCGATGCCGGAGACCGGCCGGGCCGGGATCAGGCGGGCCGGGCAGCGTGGGCGCCGAGGGAAGTCCTGTCCGGGCAATGCCGGCGCCAGCAGGGTGACGTCGCGGCCCTGCCCGTGCAGCGCCTCGGCCAGCTGCATCGCGTGCACCACCCCGCCGCGCGGGTTGGTGGAATGGGTCAGCACCGCGATCCGGGGGCCGGCGCTCATGCGCCGCATCCCATCAGGCGGGTCTCGGCATGGTCCTGGAACAGCGCCCGCGCGTCGCCGTCCACCAGCGTGACGGCGCTGCCGGGCACGCAGCGCCCGATGACGGCGCAGGCGATGTCGCGGTCCCGGAACAGCGCGCAGACCGCGGCGGCGTCGGCCAGGCGCGCGGTGAGCAGGAAGCCGTAGCTGGGAAAGCTGGCGAGCCAGCGCATCAGCGGCACGCCGTCGGGGCGGGGCACCTGGTCGGGCGAGATCTCCAGCCCGATGCCGGAGCATTCGGCCAGCATCAGGGCGGTGCCGACCAATCCGGCCATGCTGATGTCCTTGGCGGCACGGCAGAGCCCGGCCTCGGCGATCCGGGGCAGCAGCTCGAGGTCGCCGCGCAGCCGGTCGCCGGGAGCGCCGCGCGTGGCCGCGTCCCAGAACGGATGCGGCTCGTGATAGGCGCCGCGCAGGTCGATCGCGGCCAACAGCAACTCGCCGGGCCGGGCATCGAAGCTGGTCAGCAGCGCGCCGGCGCGGCCGAGGATGGCGACGGCGAGCTGCTCACCGTCATGGCGGGTGTTGCCGTGGCCGCCGACCAATGGAATGCCGTAGGCGTCGCAGGCGGCGCGCATGCCGTCGAGCAGGGGCGTGGCGGCGTCGAGGTCGCGGCTCCACAGCGCGTCCACCACCGCGAGCGGACGGCCGCCCATGGCGGCGATGTCGCTGGCGTTGACCATCACGCCGCACCAGCCGGCGAACCAGGGCAGCGCCCGGACGAAGCCGCCGAGGAAGCCCTCGATCGCGAACAGCAGCCAGCCGTCCCCGTCCGGAATGGCGGCGCAGTCGTCGCCGACGCGCACCGGCTGTCCGGCCCCAGCCTGTATGCGAGCGGGTAACCGGGCGGGCAGCTCGAGACGCTGCAGCAGCGGCGCCAGGTCGGCCTTGTGCGCCAGCCCGGCCGCCTCGCGCAGCACGGACGCGAGCGCCTCCAGCGCGGATTGCCGGTGCTCCGCGGCGACGGGCGGCGGGTGGAGCGACCCATCCACCGCGTCAGGCCGCCGCGTCCAGGGATACGGAGCCGGATGCACCGGGATGCGACGCCGGGCCGGAGGAACGGATGAAGCGGGTTTCGCTGCGACCGTGCGGCGGGTAGTGCGGCAGCGAGGCGATCATGCGGTGGTGCGACCGGCCGTGCAGCGGCACGATCTCCTCCGTGGTCCAGTGCAGGCGCGCGAAGAACGCGGCGTTTCGCGCCTGCACGTGGGCGAGAAAGGTGTGGCAACCGCGCGCGCACGCGGTCGACACCGCGAGCCGGATCAGCTCGGCGCCGATGCGGCCGATGCGGCGATGGTCGCGATGCACCGCCAACCGCGATCCCCACCACAGGCCGGGCGACTCCTCGTGGATGCGCACCGCGCCGATGACGTGGTGCGGCGCGCCCAGGATGCAGGTGGAGGCGACGATCGGCTGCGCCACGCGGTCGATCTCGTCGCGGTCGTCGCCGGCGAAGATCGCCTGCTCCTCGCAGAACACCGCGCGGCGCAGCGCGTGATGCCCGCGCCGTTCCCACTCCGTGTCCGCAAGCGCGATGCGGTACTCGCCGGGCAGGAACGGCCTGAGCGGCAGGTCGGAGAGCATGCTCACGCCGTCTCGTAGGAGGAGAGCGACGAGCAGGCGCCGCACTTGCCACAGCCGGCCTTGATGTCGCGCCCACGCAGGTCGGCGGCGGCCAGCATCCGGCCGAGCGGACGGAGGATTTCGCGCATGAAGGCGGGATCGGGCGACGGATGATGCTCGAGCGGGGTGCCGCCGATCGGCACGAACGGCACCACGAACGGATACACGCCGAGTGCGATCAGCCGCGTGCAGAGCTCGAGGATCTCCGCGGCGCTATCGCCGAGCCCGGCCAGGATGTAGGTGCTGATCTGGCCGCGGCCGAACACCGGCACCGCGCGGGCGAACGCCTCCATGTAGCGGTCCACCGAGACCGTCGCCTTGCCCGGCATGATCCGCGCCCGCACCGCCTGCGTCGCCGCCTCCAGGTGCATGCCGAGGCTGTCGATGCCGGACGCCCGCATGCGCTCGAACCAGGCCGGATCGCGCGGCGGCTCGCACTGGCCCTGGATCGGCAGCGCCACCGCCTGCCTGACCGCGAAGGCGCTGTCGCACAGCGTGGCAGCGCCACGATCATCGAGGTTAGGGGTGCCGGTGGTCATCACCATGTGGCGGACGCCGTCGAGCAGCACCGCCGCGCGGGCGACCTCGGCCAGTTGCGCCGGCGTCTTGTGCGCGATCGTGCGGCCCG
Organism: uncultured Acetobacteraceae bacterium; assembly: GCA_964249255.1. Classification (GTDB taxonomy): domain Bacteria; phylum Pseudomonadota; class Alphaproteobacteria; order Acetobacterales; family Acetobacteraceae; genus Lichenicola. Next base: position 16,514 of record CAXUBN010000014.1, read on the forward strand.
CCGCCAGCGACTGCCCGATGGCGCAGAACTGGCACGCGGTGCGCCGATCGGTATAGCGGATGCAGGTCTGCAGCACGGTGGTGGCCAGCACGTCGGCCCCGTGCAGCACCGCGATCTTCCAGTATGGCACGCCGTCGAGAGTCTGCAGGGCATAGAAGCGCGGCTGCGGCGGGAAGCTGATCTCGCCAACCAGCACGCCCTCCCGGCTGAGCGGCGCCACGCCGCGCGGGCCCGGCAGGCCGGCCTCGAACGGCGAGTGAGCGGCGGCCCCGGTGTAGATCGGCACCATCAGCGTCTGACCGGCGACCGTGATCGCCTTGTGGTCGGACGGGCCGGCGCCGCCGCGTCGTCCGTCCGCGCCCGCTCCGGCGTCCGCCAGGCGCAGGCCGAGCGATTGCAGCTCCGTGATCAGCATGCGGGTGCGCTCAGGCGAGGGCGGCGTCGGGATCGGCAGGGTCTGGTTCATGGAGGTCCTTCCTGGCCAGTGCGGGTTCGCGGCGCATCGTCTGGGTCGGCTCGTCGCGCAGGATCAGCTGCAGCAGTTCGGGGCGGGCATAATGGCCGACGCTGTCCATCATCCGCTTGCGCTTGACGATCAGGCTCATGTCGAGGTCGGCGACCAGCAGGCCCTCGCCGTCCCGCAGCGGCGGCGCCAGGTGCACCCCTTCCGGCGACACGATGGCGGTGCAGCACCCGCCGCGCAGCGTCCGTTGCAGGCCGGGGTCGGGCGTGATGGCGGTGATCTGCGCATCGGTCAGCCAGCCTGTGGCATTGACCACAAAGCAGCCGGCTTCCAGCGCATGATGGCGAAGCGTCGCCTCCATCTGCTCGGCGAAGATCGGGCCGACCAGGGAGCCCGGGAACTGGCTCGCATGGATCTCCTCGTGCTGCGCCATCAGGGCGTAGCGTGCCAGCGGGTTGTAGTGCTCCCAGCAGGCGAGCGCGCCGATGCGGCCGACCGCGCTGTCCACCACCGCGAGGCCGGCGCCGTCGCCCTGCCCCCAGACCATGCGCTCGTGGAAGGTCGGCGTGATCTTGCGCCGGTGGAGCAGCAGCGACCCGTCGGCGTCGAACACCAGCTGGGCATTGTAGAGGGAGCCGTGATCGCGCTCGGTCACGCCGAGCACGACCACCATCTCGTGACGGCGCGCGGCCTCGGTCACCAGCCCGACCACCGGTCCGGGCACCGTCGGCGCGTTCTCGTAGAGCCGCATATGCTCCCGGCCCATGGTGGCCGGCGGCTGCACGAACGAGAAGTAGGGGTAGTACGGTACGAAGGTTTCTGGAAACACCAGAAAGCGGACGCCGTCGCGGGCGGCGGCGGCGATGGTGTCCACCACCTTCTCCGCGGTGCCGTCCGCGTTCTCCATGACCGGGGAAAGCTGTGCCGCGGCCGCCCGGACGGTGGGGGCGCCCGCCATCGGCTCAGACGGTCCAGCTATCGATGACGAAGGCGTTGTCGCGCTTGTGCAGCAGCATGCAATCGAGCACGTCGAGCGGGCTGATCGGCCGGATGCCCTCCATCAGCGACGCCTCGCCATGGCCGTAGAGCGCCTGCAGCGAGAACCGGCAGGCAAAGACCTTGCCGCCTTCTTCCATGAACTTCTTGATCTGGTTGTTGAAGTTCTGGTGGCCGGGAAAGGCGTCGTCGCCGAGGCGCGGGAACCCGCGCATCACGCCGAGCGTGACACCCGGCCCATACAGCAGCACCGTGGTCTCGAAGCCCTTGCGCTGCAGCCGGGTCGCCTGCAGCAGGTTGACGAGTCCGATCGAGCCTTCGAACGCGACGGTGTGGAAGGAGACGAGCGCCTTCTGTCCGGGCTCGGCCTTGACGTCCTCGAAGACCTTCTCCTCGTAATCGACGAGATGGTCTCCGGCCTTGTGCTTGGGTCTGTCGACAGCCGGCATGCGCGGGGTCCCTTGTCCAGCCCGTGCCGGTCGACGGAAGCGTTGACTGGCAGGGGCCTCGTTGCGACGGCCGAAGCTAATCAGCCTTCGGTCGTCGCCCACAATCCGGACAATGTATGGCGCGAGACCGGCCGTGCCGGCCGGACATATCCCGACAATGTCGCAAGGAATACCGACAATCCACGATGCGGTGAACAGCTGCACCACGGAGTTGCTATTATGGTCGGCAAGTCACCCAACCGATCCCGGGCATATGATTATGTTTCGGGCATTGCGTCCAACGGCGTACCATGGTCATTCAAATCACAAAATCGTGATCAGACGACCTCGGCATAGGCATCGGGAACCGGTCTGCCGTAGAGCGCCTGCAACCCCTCCAGGCTCTGCCGGAGGTCGCTCCGGGTCGCCGCTGCCCCCAACGCGATCCGCACCGACCGAGGGCTCTTGCCCTCGACGCGGAACACGTCGTCCGTCACCAGCGCCAGGCCCTGCCGGCGCGCGTAGGCGACGAATTCGATCGGCTGCCAGTCGGGCGGAATGCCCATCCACAGATGCAGCCCATCCGGGTGAGCGGCGATGTGGTCACCCTTCAGGATCGAGGCGGCGAGGCTCTGGCGGGCGCGCGCTTCGCTGCGGATCGCGTCCAGCATCGCCTGCGCCTCACCGCCCAGGATCCAGGACGTGACCAAGCCGGTGAGCAGGCCGGAGCTCATCTGCGCCGTGCCGCGCAACGCCGCCGTCAGTCGGTCGGCCTGTGCCGAGACCGGTGCGATCAGATAGGCGACGCGCAGGCCGGGGGCCAGCGTCTTGGCGGTCGTGGCCACGTAGAACACCAGCTCGGGCGCCAGGCTGGCCAGGGCGGGGAGCGTCTGCGCAGGAAACAGGCCGTAGGCGTCATCCTCCAGGATCGGCACGCCATGCGCGCGTGCCACCTCCACCACTGCCCGGCGCCGCGTCATCGACATGGTCGCCGTGGTCGGATTTTGGATCGTGGGCGTGCAGTAGATCAGGCGCGGCTTCAGGTCGTGGCAGGCGCGGTCCAGTTCCTCCGGCAGGAAGCCCTCGCCGTCGGTGGCGACGCCGGCCAGGGTGACGCCGAGCTGGCCCGCCATCGCGCGGATGCCGGGATAGGTGAGCTGCTCGGTCAGCATCAGCTCGCCCGGCCGGACCAGGCTGGTGACGACGGCCAGCATGGCGCTCTGGGCGCCGGGCGCCACCAGCACGCGCGGCGCCTCGATCCGCCCCAGCACCGGCTGCAGCCAAGCGACGCCGGCGCGGCGCTCCCGCGAGCTGCCGGTGTCCCAGTGGTAGGTCATCAGGGTCGACAAGTCCTGCTCGCGCAGCAGCCGCGCGAAGCCTTGCTGGATCATGGTGTGCAGCGACGGATCGGCGGGTAGAGGTGGCAGGTTCATCGACATGTCGATCAGCGCCTGGGTACGTCCGCGCTGCCGCACCAACGGCGCCTCCGCGCGGACAAAGGTGCCGCGCCCCACGGTCGCCTGCAGCAGGCCGAGCCTCTGTGCCTCGGCATAGCCGCGGGTGACGGTGGTGAGGTCAACGCCAAGTCGGGCTGCCATCACCCGGTGCGGCGGCAGCTTGTCACCGGCACGTAGTACCCCGTCGCGAACCGCGGCGGCGACCGCATCGGCCAGCCCCCGATAGAGCGGCCCGTTGCGGCCGCTGAGGTTTGGGGACCACCGGCTGGTATCCTCCCGTTCGGCCATCGCGCCACCTCCCACCTGGCCTGGTATCTCGACAGGCGCCTTCAGTCGATAGAACGATGTCAGCTCCGGGTTGAAGGCGACATGCCTCGAATTATCCGGAGCTGTGCATCGTCGGAGGACGACGTGGGAGGCAATGAGTGCCGCATGGGCGAGTTCCAGTGCGAAACCGGCCCAGACGACATGGGCCGATCAGAGATGGGCGCTGGATTGGTCGATTTGGATTCCTGAACGACCGGATGATGGATCAGGCGCTGCTCGCCGCGTTCTCCCACGCCGTGGTCGAGAAGCGGAACCGAGCGGGGCGGAGGCCAATGTCCGAAGCCACGGCCAAGCTGGCGGTGGCTGCACCGGCATGACACCACATGCCTGGCCCGACAGGCCAACAACATGATGCAACAACGGGTGCGCCTGAGGCGCCATCCGCTGGTCCTGCTGCATTTATCAATGTGAGGTAGGTGTTGTGGAGACCCGCAACCAGCTTGACCCGCTGGTCACAGGCTGGAGCCATGCAGGGATGTTCGGCATCGACCATCTCGCTGCAATTGTCCGGCCTCGGTAAATCGAATCGTCCAGTTGCAATGCTTGGACAGGTAGAAACGCAAGGGCGATTGATTGCCATCCGTCTCATGAGCCCATGCCGCCCACGGGCTTGATCAGCCGCGACAGCATAGGCCACTGCCAGCTTGCAGGTGGACGGAACCGGCGGACGTCGATCCAAAACCTCATTCAGGCGGATCCCGAGAGAATTCAAGTCAAGCCTGTATTCCTCTTCCATTTTTGGGCCTTGGCCAGTGCGGTGACCAGGGCGTGGACGACGGTGGGATCGGCGAGGGTGGAGGTATCGCCCAGCTGGTCGTGTTCGC
>CAXUBN010000015.1:0-20754 GCA_964249255.1 uncultured Acetobacteraceae bacterium
CCGCCGGGATGGGGCACGACGCGGCCATCGCGGGTGCGACGCCATCGACCGGTCGATCTCCGGCATCGTCCCGGCCGTGAGGCCGAGCGGCCTCACCCCCCGCTCCGCTCGTCGAACGCCCGCCGCGCCGCCTCCACCCGGTCCAGGTGCTGCTCCGCCCAGATCCACACCCCGCAGAAGGCGGCGCCCAGGCTCAGGCCCAGCTCGGTCAGCCGGTACTCGACCCGGGGCGGCACCACCGGATGCACCGTGCGGACCACCAGCCCGTCCCGTTCCATCTGGCGCAGGGTCTGGGTCAGCATCTTCTGGCTGATACCGGCCACCCGCTCGGACAGCCGCGTGAAGCGCAGCTCCCCCGCCTCGCCCAGCACCTCCAGCACCAGCATCGTCCACTTGTCGGCGACCCGGCCGATCAGCTGCGTGACCAGCGCCTCCACCCGCGGATCGACCACCTCCTCCGCCGGCGGCGGCCCGGCGGCCGCGATGGCGTGCGCGCGCTCGATGGCCTCGGCGCTGAACGGCAATCCCGGCATCCGACACTCTCCCCTGGGTAAGTATGTCACTTTCCGGTGCCGTCTTCCTGCCGGAAAGCACCCGCTGATAACACGGGCGTCGTGACCGACGGAGGGAACGACCCATGAGAACGACCGACAACACCATGCTCATCACCGGCGGCGGCTCCGGCATCGGCCGCGCCCTGGCGCACCGCTTCCACGACGCCGGCAACCGGGTGATCGTGGCCGGCCGCCGCCGCGACGCGCTGGAGGAGACCGTCGGCGGCCGCCCGGGCATGACCGCCGCCGTGCTCGACATCGCCGACGCCGACGCCATCCGGGCCTTCGCGGACCGGATCGCGACGGAGCATCCGGCGCTCAACGTGCTGGTCAACAACGCCGGCATCATGCGCATGGAGGACCTGACCGGTCCGCGCGACCTCGCCGGCGCGGAGGCGATGGTGGTGACCAACCTGCTGGGCCCGATCCGGCTGACCGACGCCCTGATCGGCCACCTGTCGGGGCGAACCGACGCCGCGATCGTCAACGTCACCTCCGGCCTCGCCTTCGTGCCGCTGTTGATGACCCCCACCTACTGCGCCACCAAGGCCGCGCTGCACTCCTACACCATCTCGCTGCGCGAGCGGCTTCGCGGCCGCGTCGAGGTGATCGAGCTCGCCCCGCCGGGCGTCCAAACCGAGCTCACCCCCGGCCAATCCGCCCGCAGCGAGTTCCTGTCGCTCGATGCCTTCATCGACGAGACCATGGGGCTATTCGCACAGACCCCGACCCCGCCGGAGATCCTGGTCCAGCGCGTCAACTTCCAGCGCCTGGCCGAGCGCGAGGGCCGCTTCGACGAGACCCTGCGCACCCTGAACGCCCCCCGCTAGGGGCCGAGCGAGCCTGTCCCGCCGCCACGGCGGCGGGGCACGGACCGGCACGTCCGCCGGGAACCCGAGCGGAGCCGCCTCCCGGCCGTGGGCTCAGCCAAGCGCAGATCGGCGCATCCCCAGGCGAACTCAGCCCGCGATCGCGCGGTGACCGTCCGGATCGGTGACCAGGGTATGGCCGCCCTCGAACACCGTGCGGGTGCAGGCGACGTCGTTCGGCGCCGTCCGGCCCGGGCGCACCGCGGGGTTGCGGTAGGCCAGCAGCTCCAGGTGCGGCGGCGCCTCCGCCGCGGATAGGCCGGTGACCCCGACCGTGACCGCCGCGGCGCCGTCGAGCGCGTCCTGCTCCGGACCCTGGTTCAGAGACCGTGCCGCGACCCGCAGGCCCAGCCCCTCGTAGTGGGCGATGCTGCGGGCCGCGTCGGCGACGACGATGGCCGAATGGTCGATGCCGATGCAGGGGCCGGCAAGCCCCGTCGTCTGCCAGGCCGGCGGGGCCTTGTCCGGCGGGAAGAACAGGAACTCCAGCGGATGGCCCTCTGGATCGCGGAACTTGAAGGCGCCGACGCCGCCGGACGCGGCCGGCAGCGTCACCGGCCCGCCCCCGGTGGTGATCGGCCGCCAACCCGGGATCCCGGCCAGGTGGGCGCAGGCGGCGGCGATGTCGTCCACCACCAGGGCCAGGTGCTGGAACCACGCATCGTGGCTGGTGCCGTCCGCCGGATACGGCGCGCCGGGCCGGTCGAAGCCGACCAGCTCGATCTCCTGCCCATCGAGCCGCAGCCCGTGCACGGTGGCGCCGCCGGCGACGCCATAGGGCTCGGCATCGCGGCGTTCGATGCCGACCGGCCGGAAGCCGAAGGCGGCCGCGTAGAAGCCGGCCAGCCGCGCCGGATCGGCGCTGGTCAGGCTGAAGCGGGCGATCCGGGCCGTGGGCGCCGTCATGGCACCTGCGCCCCGCGCCGGTTCAGGAAGATCGAGAACAGCGTGTGCGAGCCCCCGATGAACAGGCGCGACCGGTGGCGGTCCCCGAACGTGACGTTGGACACCGTATACGGGATCAGGATCTTGCCGAGTAACCGACCGGCCGGGTCGATGCAGTGCACGCCGTCGGCAGCGCTGCTCCACAGGCAGCCCTCCTCGTCGACGCGGAAGCCGTCGCAGTAGCCGGGCTCCACCTTGTGGAAGGTGTCGCCGCCGGACAGCCGCCTCCCGTCGGGCGACACGTCGAACACGCGGATGCACTGCTTGGGGTGCGGACGGCGCTGCTCCCCGGTCTCGGCGATGTACAGCCGCCGCTCGTCGGGCGAGAAGGCGAGGCCGTTCGGGCCGGCGAAGTCGTCCGCCACCACGCGGAGGTCGCCGGTCTCGGGATCGAGCCGATACACCGCCGCCGGCTGCTCGCTCCGTTGCCGGCCGCCCTCGTAGTCGTTGAGCAGGCCGTAGAGCGGGTCGGTGAACCAGATCGAGCCGTCCGACCGCACCACCACGTCGTTGGGGGCGTTGAGCCGCTTGCCGTCGTGGTGGGTGACCAGGGTGGTGACGCTGCCGTCCCACTCGGTGCGATACAGGCAGCGGCCCCGATGCGAGCAGGTGATCAGCCGGCCCTGCCGATCGCGGGTCTGGCCGTTGCCGTAGTCGGAGGGCGCCCGCCACACCGAGACCCCGTCGGCCTGGCTCCAGCGCATGGTGCGGTCGTTCGGCAGGTCCTGGAACAGCAGGCAGTTCCAGTCCGCCATCCAGACCGGTCCCTCGATCCAGCGGAACCCGCCGCCCAGCTCCTCCAGCGGCGCGTTGCCGAGCATGAAGTTGGCGAAGCGCGGGTCCCGGACGTCGATGCCGTCCACGACCGCCTCAGCGGAACCGGCAAGGGTCGTTGACCGTGGGCGGCGTCTCGTACTGGACGATCATCTGCACGCAGGGCACGTCGCCGATGGTGCCGGACAGGTGGCCGCGCCTGCCGTCCCGCTTCCGCGTGTCCTGGTCCTCGCCGAAATGGATCTCGCCCGGGCCGAAGCTGTGGCGCTGTCCGTCCATCGCCTCCACGTACCAGGCGCCGGACAACGGGATCACCCATTGCGGCTTCGGGTTCTCGTGCCAGTCGCCGGACCAGCCCACCGGCAGCACCACGAACAGCACGCTGAAGCTGCCGGTCGTCTTGGGGCCCTGCCATTGCGCGGAGCTGGTGAGCGCCTTCCACTCGAGCTCGGTCATGGCGCAGTCGGCGAAGCGGCTGACGCCCTCCCCGTCCACGTAGAGGTGCCGATACGGGATCCGCGGCCGGTCGGCGGGGGCGTCGCTCATGATCCCTCCTTGGGTCCCGCTCCGGCGGCCGGCCGATACGAGGCGGCCGCATACGGGTGGGTGGACGAGAACGGGTCGTGCAGGAAGCTCGACACGGTGAGGCTGCCCACCGTGATCAGCAGGAAGCCGCCGGCCAGGGAGAAGTTCTTGAGGAAATCCCAGAACAGGCCGCGGCCCTTGCTGTCGCCGCCAGCCCAGAAGTCCCCGGTGGCCCAGAACCGCTTGAACAGGATCGCGGTCATCATGCAGTAGCCGGCCATGATGAAGGCGGCCAGCCGGTCGGCGATGCCGGTCAGGATGCCGATCGGCATCAGGATCTCGGTGGCGAGCCCGGCCATCAGCATGAGCGTGGCGGCCCCTTGCGTGGGCATCATCTCCCGCGCCTGGGCCACCGCACCCTTGAAGTTCAGGATCTTGTCGAGCGCGCTGAACGGGAAGAACAGCACCACCAGCAGGTAGCGGAACGCGATGGCGGTGACGATGCTGAACCCTGCCATGCGTTCGACGCTCCCCCGTGCGCTGCGGCCGGGACGTCGGCTGCCTGCGGATCACGCCGGTGCAAGCGCGGGCCGGGCCGGGCGGTTTCCCGGAACGTTGCCATCCCGAGCGCGTTCGGCTGCCATCTATCCGGAGTGCCTTCGTGAGCAGCAGCCAGCACTACGACGTCGTCATCGTCGGCGCCGGACCCGGGGGCGGCTCGATGGCCTGGCGCCTGGCCCAGACCGGCAAGCGCATCCTGCTGCTGGAGCGCGGCGACTACCTGCGGCGCGGGCCCGAGAACTGGGACACCCAGTCGGTGTTCGTGGACGCCATCTACCAGGCCAAGGAAACCTGGTTCACCGGCAAGGGCAAGGCGTTCCATCCCGGGCTGCACTACTTCGTCGGCGGCAACAGCAAGGTCTACGGATCGATCCTGTTCCGCCTCCGCGAGAGCGATTTCGAGGACGTCGTGCATCCCGACGGGATCGCGCCCGCCTGGCCGGTCAAGTACGACACGTTCGAGCCGTACTACCAGAAGGCCGAGGAGCTGTTCCACGTGCACGGGGTGCGCGGCGAGGACCCGACCGAGCCGTGGAGCCGCAAGCCCTACGCCCACCCGCCGGTCAGCCATGAGCCGCGCATCCAGCAGCTGTTCGACGGGCTGAAGGGGCTGGGGCACAGGCCGTTCCACCTGCCGGTTGGCATCCTGCTTGAGGAGACGGACGGCGTGCCGCACCCGCAGAGCCCGTGCTGCCGCTGCGCCTCGTTTGACGGCTACCCGTGCGCCACCAACGGCAAGGCGGACGCGCAGATCTCGGTGATCGACCCGGCGCTGCAGGCGCACCCGAACCTCACCCTGCTCACCAACGCCTACGTCGAGAGGCTGACCACCGATGCCGCCGGGCGCAGCGTCACCGGCGTCGAGGTGATCCGCCACGACGAGCGCCTCACCTTCACCGGCGATGTCGTGGTGGTGGCTTGCGGCGCGCTGTCCTCGGCGCTGCTGATGCTGCGCTCGGCCAACGACGCGCATCCGACCGGGCTCGCCAACGGCTCCGGCCAGGTCGGCCGCAACTACATGCGGCACAACAACTCGACCATCCTGGCGGTGTCCAAGATCCCCAACCCGACCAAGTTCCAGAAGACGCTCGGTCTCAACGATTTCTACCACCGCTCGGACGACTGGGAGTATCCGCTGGGCCACATCCAGATGGTCGGCAAGTCGGACGGCACGCAGATCCACGGCGAGGGGCTGCCCAACTTCCTGCAATGGTTCCCTCAGATGCCGTTCGACATGATCGCCCGGCACTCGATCGACTTCTGGCTCACCGCCGAGGACCTGCCGCTGCCCGAGAACCGCATCTACTACCGGGACAACAAGGTGCATCTCGACCTGACCGAGACCAACATGGAGGGGCTGAAGCGGCTCAAGCACAAGCTCAAGACCCTGTGCGGGCAGCTCGACATCCACCCGCGGCTGTTCGAGCCGTCGCTCTACCTCGGCCAGGACACGCCGATCGGCGGCACCGCGCACCAGGCCGGCACGCTGCGCTTCGGCACCGACCCGAAGACCTCGGTTCTGGATACCGACTGCAAGGCGCACCAGCTCGACAACCTGTACGTCACCGACGCCAGCTTCTTTCCCTCGATTGGCGCGGTGAACCCGACGCTCACCATCGTCGCCAACGCGCTGCGCGTGGCGGACACGATCGCGGCGCGGCTGAACTGACGGAGGCCGGGCCCCGGATCTCCCATGTCATGAAACGGAGATGTGACGCGGCGACGGCGGCCGACTAGACGGTCGGGCTCCATGACGGGGTTCGACCGATGATGCGCTGGCTGCGGAACGGGACCGGACGGGTTTGGCCGCTGGCGCTGCTCCTCGCGCCACTCTTGTACGGCACGGCGCCTGCCCACGCGCAGGCCCCGACGCTCACCCCCGAGATCGCCTACGATCCGCCGGTCAACCTGTTCGGCGACGCGCTGTCCGGCCTCACGCTCCGCAAGACGGTGCTGCTGATCCGCCACGGTGTGCGGCCGCCGACCAGCACGCCGAAGTTCCAGATCTATGCCAACGCGCCGTTTCCATCGGATTGGGGCGTGCCGGACGGGTACCTGACCGCGCCGGGCGCCGCCCTGGTGGGGACGGTCGGGCTGTTCGACCGCATCCTCTACACGGTGCAGGGACTCCTTCCCGCGAACGGCTGCCCGCGGTCCGGCGACCTGTTCGTCTGGGCCAACAACGCCGACGAGCGCACCGAGGCGACCGGTCAGGCGCTGGTGCAGGGGCTGTTCCCGGGCTGCGGGCTCAAGGCCGGGTATTCCGCCTCCGCCACGCCGGACCCGCTGTTCACGGCACCCTATCCGGAGGACACCGCCGCCCTGTCCAGCGCCGTGCTGGCCCATCTCGGCGGCGGCTTCACGCCGCTGCAGGCCGGGTTCGCGCCGCTGCTGGCGCAGCTCAACACCGTGCTGGGCTGCTGCTCGACCGCGCTGTGCCAGTCGCAGGTGGGGGACGCGAGTTGCACGATCGCCGACCTGCCGTACTCGATCGTACCCAGCGGCAACACGCTGTCCTTCAACGGCGGTCTGCTGACCGCGTCCAGCATCGCGCAGATCTTCCAGCTCGAGTACGCCAACGGCTTCACCGGCACCGACGTCGCGTTCGGCCGCACCGGCGAGGCCGGGGTGCAGCAGCTGATGCGCCTCTACACGGCCAAGTACCGGCTGTTCGACCGCACCCCGGCGCTGGCGCGGGCGACCGGCTCCAACCTCGCCCTGCAGATGCTGGACGCGGTGGAGGAAGGCGCCGGTCTGGCCGTGTCCGGGGGGCCGCCGGACGCACGGGTGACCGTGTTCGTCGGCAACGACGGCACGCAGTCGGCGGTGGGCGGGCTGCTCGGCCTCGACTGGCACCAGCAAAGCTTCAACACCGACGACATGCCGCCCGGCGGCGGCTTCGGCTTCGAGCTGCTGGGCGACCGTCGCGGACGGTTCTTCGTGCGCCCGGTGTTCATCACCCTGACGCTGGACCAGATGCATGCCGGCCAGCCGCTGAGCTTCAGCAACATCCCGCTCTACGAGGGCCTGTCGCTGCCCGGCTGCGAGTACCAGGGAGGCCGGCTGTGCAGCCTGGGCCGCTTCATGCAGATCGTGGGCGGCAGCATCCAGACAACCGCGACGGGGCCGATCAGCTACGAGTAGCGCGCGGGGGCGGATCGGAGGGGCCACGAACTCCGAACACCGATCCGCCCATGGGTTCGCCCGTCACGGAACACCGACGGTCCCGTAGGCCTCGACCTGGTCGAGGTGCAGGCACGTGAACCCGTGCAGCGTCACGCGCAGGAACCGCATCGCGACGCCGCCCTCCCCCGCCCGCCACACCAGCGGCCGCCCGTCGAGGCCACCGAACGGTTCCGGCCCGGTACGCTCGTGCAGCACGGTCCAGGCGTCCCCGTCGTCCGAGGCGAGCAGGGACAGAGACGATGCCCGGCCCGCGGTCTGCCGGTCGAGCCGGTTGTGCACGCGCACCTCCGACACGCGCGCGCCGCGGCCGAGGTCGACCTCCCACCATGGCCCGTCTTCCATGTCCGTATGGCACTGGTAGCCGCCGGTCAGGGTCCCGGACAGGAGGCCCGCGGCGTCCTGCGCCGCCGAGGCGCGTCCCGACCAGGGAAACAACGAACTTTGCCGGGCCGGACGATGCAGGGCGATGTTGGCCAGGGCGATGTCGGGCAGGGCGACGTCGGGCAGGGCGGGCGGCGGCAGGCGCGAGCCCGCCTCCGCGGCGGCCAGGAAACGGCGGACGTCCGGATCGAGCAGCAGGGGGATGTGGCGGTCGACCTCGTGATCCGGCCAGTCCCACCACGCCACGGCCAGCAGCCGGGCGATCGTGGCCTCGTCGTGACGGTAGCGGATGATTCGACCCGGGTTGCCGGCGACGATCGCGTAGGGCGGCACCACGCCGCGCGCGACCGCGTTGGCGGCGATGATCGCGCCGTGCCCGACCACGGTGCCGGGCAGGATGACGGCGCTGATGCCGATCCATACGTCGCTGCCGATCACGACGTCGCGGCCATGGTGGTCCACCAGGCCGATGCCCGCGTCCGCATGCGGCCAGTACTCACGCAGCACGGCGAACGGATAGGTGGTGGCGGTCGCGGTGGCGTGGTTGCCGAGCACGATCGTGGAAAAGGCGGCGATCGAGCAGTAGCGTCCGATCGTGAGCCGCGCGCAGGCCTCGTCGATCACCATCGGCCGGCCGTAGCTGTGCGCCCCGATGCTCCAGCCATACCGGTCGATCTCCCGGTGCAGCTGCGACCGGGTGTCGAGCGGGTAGGTCCCGTCGCCCGCCGCGAGCCGCCGCTGCAGCCGCGGATAGATGAGGCGATACCCCGGCTGCTCGCCGAGAAGCGCCACCATCGCCACCAGGGCGTCGCGCTCGAGGAAGTCGAGCAGGCACCGGAACAGGGCGATGTCGGCGTCCGGATCCGGATCGACGCCGGACAGGAGCTCGGCCAGCGCCGGCCCGGACAGGGGATCGCCATGCGCCGCCTCGAGCCGCGCCAGCCGCGCGACCGCGGCGGGCTCCGGCCCCGCCGCCAAACCGTCCTCGCGCCGGAACCCGCATCGGACCGGTTCCGACCGGAAGGCGAACGGGCCGGGCTCCCCCGCGTCCGCCAGGCACAGGAAGGCGTGGCTTGCCGGGTCGCGCAGCACGAGCGCATCGCCATGGTCCTCGATGCGCACGCCGGCCAGAGGCCGGTCCTCGAACGGCACCGCGCCGGACGGGCCGCCGAACAGCAGCCCCAGGTGACGGTGCCGCGCGGACACGCGGAGACCGAGGATCGGCGAAAGCCCGTCATGCCCCGACCGCAGCCGGAGGGATGCCGGACCGGTGACGTCGGCCGCGGCGACGTGGGCGTCGAGATCGATGATCCTGGCCTGGCTCATGGTGTCTCCGGGTGCAGGGCGCGGCGCCAAGCCTCCAGGCGGTCGCGCCCGAGGTCCCCGGTCGCCACGGCCCCCGCGACCAGGTCGAAGCCGTGATACGCCCCCGGGTAGACGCGGAGCCCGACCGGCACGCCGTCGCGGGCCAGCCGCCGCGCGTAGTCGATCGCCTCGTCGATGAACAGGTCCAGGGCGCCCACGAACAGGGTGGCGGGCGGAAGGCCGGACAGGTTCGTCGTGCGTGCGGGAACCGCGTGCGGCGGGGGATCGCCGGCCCGCCGGCCCAGCAGGGCCGACCAGGCATAGCGGTTGTGCTGCCGCGTCCACAGGAACTCGCCGGCGTACGGGTTGGGGTCGGGATCGTCGGAGGTGCGGTCGTCGAGCATGGGATAGGTCAGGATCTGCGCCGCGATCCGCGGGCCGCCCGCGTCGCGGGCGAGCTGGCACAGCGATGCGGCCAGCCCCCCGCCCGCGCTGTCGCCGGTCACGACGATGCGGTCCGGTTCGATCCCGAGCGTGCCGGCCGCACCGGCCAGCCAGCACAGGGCGGCGTGGCAGTCGAGCAGCGCTGCCGGGTGCGGCGCTTCCGGCGCGCGGCGGTACTCCACGCTGGCGACGACGCAGTCGAGGGCCATGGCGAGGTGCTGGTTGATCAGGTCGTGGTCGTGGGCGGAGCCGAACACGAAGCCGCCGCCATGGATGTGCAGCAGCGCCGGCCGGACCGCCTGGGCCGCCCGGGCCGCCGGCCTGTAGGTCAGCACCTCGACCGGCACCCCGCCCAGATCCCCCGGCACGAAGATCCGCTCCGCGAGGATGCCAGCGATCCGGGACGGCGGCGGCCGCAGTGCCAGGATCCGTCGTTCCTGCTCGCGGACCAACGCCACGGCGGCGTTGTCGAGGACCTCGCCGCCCCGGCCGGCCAGCAGGGGCCGAAGCGGAGGCTCGACCAGGTGCAGGGAGCGGCTCACGCGCGTGCCTGGACGGCGGCGGCGGCGATCGCGAAGGCCCCGTCGTCGTGCCGCTCCAGCACCATCGGCCCGGGGACGTTGTAGACGTGGTGCCCGCGCACCGCGTCGCCCGTCATGCAATATCGCTCGAACGCGGCCAGGTTCGAGAACGACGAGCGCGTCAGGCCGACGAAGCGGTGCGCGTGCAGCGCCATGTCGAAGTCGAGGATGGACCGGTCCAGCGCCGACATCGGCTCCAGCAGCGCCGGCTCCAGGAGGTCGCTCTTCCAGTGCAGCGCCACCCCGAACACCTCCCGGCAGACCCGGCGGATCTCGTCGCGCGGCACCGGCAGTGCGGCCTCGTCGCAGACCACGAAGATCCGGCGCGCTTCCGTGCCGAAGGTGTTCACCACCTTGGCGACGATGGTGGAGAAGCTGGGCAGGTAGTCCTCCGCCACGCCGACGGTCGGGTCCAGCGTGATGGCGGAGAAGGTCCGCCAGTCGGTCTCGATCCGCATCTGCACGACGACGACCGGCGGCGCCTCGCCGTCCCGCACCCAGTGCCGCAGGGCGCGGCTTTCCGGTCGATCCCTCAGGACGGGCACGAGCCCGCGGAAGAACGCGCAGGCGGGAGCGTCCGGTGCCATCCGCCCTGTCGACACCTCCATGGCGATGTGCTCCGCGCCGGCGCCGAAGAACTGCCATCCCCTGTCATCCGGATCGGGAGACGCGTCGGCCAGCGTGACGCCGAGGCCGTCCAGCATCGACAGGAAGCTGTCCAGCCGGTAGGCGCTGCCGAACGGGACCGTTCCGCTGTTCCCGCCGGCCTGGTCGAGGTTGAAGAGCGAGGGAAGCGCCATCGGCCTGCCGGTGCGGCGCGCCTCCAGCACCAGCCCGAGCAGGGCCAGCTTCTGGTTGTTCAGGCCGCCGTCGTTGAACGCGTAGCCGAGCGGCGCCTCCGTCCCGGCCGCCTCCCCGCGCCGCGTCAAACAGATCCCCCCGCTCATGCGCCCGGTCCCTTCCCGCTCACAGCAGCCGCCGGTCCCAGCTGATGCCCGTCCGCACCACCCGCGCCGGGACGCCGACCGCCAGGCTGGCCGCCGGCACCGCGCCGGACACGACCGCGCGGTGCCCCACCACGCTTCCGTCGCCCACCGTGGCGCCCTTCAGCACCGTGGCCTCGTGCGCGAGCCAGACCCGGTCCCCCAGCACCACGTCGGCGGCGGGGTTGATGCGCTCGCCGGTCGCGTCGTCCAGGATCGAGTGCATGTCGCTGTTGGTGAGCAGGGTGCCGCTGGCGATCAGGCAGTCGGCGCCGATGGCGATGCGGCCGGGCTCGTGCAGGTAGAGCCGGGTCGACCAGGTGAACTCGGTGCGCGGGCCCACCTCCACGTGGCCGTCCCGCTCGGCCATGATCTCCACGGCGGCGAGGCGGCAGCCGGCGCCGACCACGAGCGAGCAGTTGTCGCCCAGCGTGAGGCTTGCCTGCGCCAGCGTGGTCCCAGGCCCGAGCGACACGCGGTTGCCCGACCCGCACAGGGTCAGGACGCCGTGCGCGGTCTCGGTCGTGTCCGGATCGATCGAGATCCGGTTGTCGTGGCCGAGGTCCTGGACGACGAGCGGCATGGTCCGGTCCCCCCTAGGCCAGGTCGGCCAGGGCGACGAGGTCGGGGGCGTAGGGCTCCTGCTGGCGGTCGACGGCCTTGAGCTCGTCGATGGCGGCGGCCGGATCGGAGAAGTCGACGTCCCGCAGCTGCCAGGGCGCGAAGCGCCACCATTGCAGGTGCAGCAGCTGCGCGAAGATCATCGGGTCGAGCCGGTGGCGGATCAGCCGGGCCGGGTTGCCGGCGACGATCGCGTACGGGGGGACGTTCTTGGTCACCACCGCGTTGGCGCCGACGATCGCGCCGTCGCCGATCACGACGCCCGGCATGATCATCGCGCCGTGCCCGATGTAGACGTCGTTGCCGATCCGCACCGGCTTGAACACGGTCGACACGGCGCCCGGGCGCTGCGGGGCGCCGTATGAGGCGTAGCGGTCGTGATCCGCGAATCCGTCGCCGAGGTCGAACAACGGTTCGCCGAGGTAGAAGAACGGGCTGGTGCTGACCCATGCGGTCGGATGGCTTGCCCGGCCAATCTGGACCTGCTCGCCGATCGAGGTGTAGCGCCCGATCGTGACGCACGAGTAGTAGCCGCTGACGGCGTAGGAGAAGGCGCCGATCCGGAACGTGCTCTCGACGTTCATCCACTTGACCGAGCATGGCGGCTCGAACACGGCCTCGCCGGACATGTTGGCGCCAACACCCTGCAGCATCTCGACGCCGTGCTGCCGCAGCTCCGCCTTAAGGGGATCGGTGATCCTGATCAGCATGCGGCCGCCCCCCCACGTGCGGCCACGGTCCGGCGGCGCGATGGGATCGGGAGCCGGCCCGGCGGCTCGGGCCGCATCCCGGCAGTGCCAGTCTCCGCAGTTCCGGTCTCCGGTGTCGCGATCGTCGATGCTGCGACGGGCATCGTTCCGGCGTCCGGCGTCCCGAACAGCTCGGCCAGCATCGGGATCGAGCTCTCCGTCCCGCCGCGGGCCGCCGCCGGCACGTCCCCGGTTCCGGTGCGGCCGGCGTCCGCGAGCAGGTCCAGCAGCTCGCGGGACCCCGCCGGGAACGAGTAGACCGTTCCCCATCCGGTGGCCCGCACCCGCTCGGCCGGGGCGCCGATGTCCGGCACCACCGGCAGCAGCCCCGCTCCCACCGCCTCCGAAAGGGTGTAGGAGTAGGTTTCAGGCCAAACGTGGAGGAACAGCGCGACCGTCGCCCGCGACGCCTCGATCAGGCCCGGAAGCTCATCCGGCTTGTACTTGCCGGTGACCGACACGTTGGGAAGCTTCGCCAGCTCGTCGTCCACGCTGGTGTAGCCGATGACGTGGAACCGCAGGGCGGGATGGCTGAGTGCCGCGGTCCGAGCCAGCTCCACCAGCTTCCCGGCGCCCTTGTGCGGACCGATGGCGCCCAGCAGGGCGATGGATCCGGGGTCCCGCGCCCGGCCCGGCGCCACGATGGCGGGCGGCGCCTCGGGATGCGGCACCACCCGGAGGGGCAGGCCCGGCATGACGGTGGCGATGTGCCGCGCCGCGTCGGCCGAGGGCGCCACCACCGCGTGCATGCCCTCCAGCACCCTCGCGAACAGCGTCCGATGCTCGGTCGCGGTGAGAGCGTCCAGGCGCGACGCCGGGTGGCCGCCATCCATGGCGATGCAGCGGTCGCACACGTCCGACGGCTGTACGCCGCAATACCCGTCGACCGCATCGATCAGGGTCACCCGGGGGCAGATCGGGTAGAAGTCGTGCATGTAGGCGATGCCCCGCCGCCCGCGGCTCCAGCGGCCGAGCGTGTCCACCATGCCCGGCCCGAAGCCCAGCAGCTGGTGGATCACCACCAGGTCGACCCCGGCCGCGTCGAGGATCCGGACCAGCTCGTCGCCGTCCCCGTCGAGGAACGTCGCGCGCAGCCGCGGGGCCGTGCAGTCGAGCCGGACGGTCCCATCGCTGTTGTTGCGCAGCCGGAGCTCGGTCCGCCCGCCGTAGCCGACCAGCTCGCCGATGTCGTCCGCGGCCCGATCGGTGCCGCCGCCCATCCAGTGCCGCACCACCAGCGCGAACCGGGTCCCGGCCTCCCGGGCCGCGCGCAGGCGGACCGCGTCGATCGGCCAGCGCGCCACCCGCAGCGGGTCGGCCGCCTCGAAGCCCATGACCAGCCGGGTGTACTCGGGGTACATCCGTTCCAGCTTCGGCAGGTTCTCGCCGATCAGCCGCTTCCTGTCGTCGTCGCCGAACGACACGCTCTCGCGGTGCTCCACGAACACGCCGAGCGCCGCGGCGTGGCGGAAGCCGAGGTCGGTCGCCCGCATGCAGAGCTCGTTCTCCTCGCCGTAGCCCTTGCCGAAATCCTCGTTGAGGTCGCCGATCCGGTCGAGCAGCTCGCGCCGGATCAGCATGCAGAAGCCGTGGCCGGTGGGGACGTCCACCGAGCGCCCCGCCCCGGCCGCGAGGGCGGTGCGCGCCACCCCGTCCCACGCCACGTCGTCCAGCGACTCCGCCGGCAGTCCCGGGTGGGGATACGAGAAGATGGTCGCGTTGTTGCTGAGTGCCGTGACGGTGCCGACGTCGTCCGCCCCGTGCAGGATGGCGCGCATCTCCTCGAGCCCGCCCGGGAACATCCGCGTGTCGGAGTTGAGCAGCAGGACGTCCCGGCCGCGGCTGTAGCCCAGCCCCCGGTTCACCGAGCCCACGAAGCCGCGGTTGGTGTCGTTGGGCAGCAGCACGATGTCGTCCCGGGCGCGGAAGCGGTCCAGCATCGCCGGCATGGCCGCCTCGGGCGGGCAGTCGGCGACCAGGATCACCCGGTCGCCCGCCCGCACCGACCCCAGCACGGAGCGGATGCAGGTTTCCGTGAGCTCGATCCCCTTGTAGATCGGGATCAGCACGTCGACGGGCCGCTCCGCCCGGCGCGAGCCGGTCGCGAAGGCCGGGATGACGTCGCAGTCGGGGCCGTGCCGCCGCTCGGCGATGTGCCGGCGCAGCACCTCCTGCAGCACGGCGCGCTCGGGATCCGTGAGCGGCGCCGGGGGCGGCGTCTCGTGCACCAGGCGCGACAGCCCCCGCGCCGCCACCAGGAAGTCGTAGCGGTCCCCGGACAGATGCGGTCCGCCGAGCAGCGATGCCTTGCCGCCCACGGTCCGGATGGACACCGTGTGCAGCCCCGGACCCGACGCGCGCGGCGGCGGGTCCAGCTTGATGGAGAAGCCGTTGGACCAGCCGATCGGGTAGTGCTCGCGCAGGTCGGAGCGCTCGACGGTGCAGCGGCCCCGTCCCGCCACCACGCCATCGCGCACGACCTCCAGCCGCAGCTGGCGCCGCGGCGCTTCCGGGCAGACCAGCCAGCCGGCGCAGCGCCCGTTGTCGAGCACGTCGAGATAGCCGACCAACCGCAGGGCCCCCAGCGCCCGGGCGAAGGAATGACCGTCGGCGCGGGCGACCAGCGCGAACTCGCCGATGCCGAACATCGCATCCGCGATCTCGACGCGGAACGACGCCCGCGCCGAATGGGGATCGCTCGGGTGGGGCTCGTGCTCCGCCATCGCGGATCCCACCAGGGTTCCGTCCTCGGCATACAGCGCCACCAGCGGCGTGACCGTTTCCGCGGTGCGGGCCCGCACCCATCCCACCGCGGCGCCGTCGCGGATCGCGAACTCGCCGTCGAACCGCTCGCGCCCGACCGGGAGCGGGGAGTTCGACAGCTCGACCCCGTCGGCCCTGACGTGGATGGCGGTGCGGTCGCCGGGATCGGCCACCAGGATGCGGAAGCCGAGATCGGTACGCCCGAACAGAGGCCCCAGGTCAGGGCGCGTGCGCCCGCCAATTCCGGACCCCAGAACGGTGCCGTCGGCATCATGAACGGTGATGCGGCACGGCCCTCCCTGCGATGACAGCGCCCACCCGACGACGTAGGGTCCGACGACCCCGTCCGCGTGGCCGCGCACCGGCGCCGCGACGGGAACGGCCACGGCGGTCGCGGTATTCATCACCATGCCCCATCCTCGGCAAGGGACCAGCCTTCGGACGGCAGGCGTCCCTCCTTGAACCCATCGCGCTCGAAGTGGTGGCGGGCTGATGGGAACATCCCCTTCGAGACGGCTTCCCTCACGTCCGAGTACTGGGACAGGTACCAGGTCTCATCGACTGGAAATGGGCGTGGGAACCGATCCTCGTAGAAGCCCGAGGACACGTAATGCTCCTTTGCAGAACTGATCTCTCCCGCCCGGACCTTCTCGGACACGTCGGGGTTGCAGTGCAGGTAATACTCCTCGTCGACCCGAATCCGGGAAATCACCGGATGCAACAGGAAGCGAAGACGGCTCTCAACCACCTCGACCAATACACCGGCCGGTTGATTTTCGCCGCGAAGATAGGACCAGAACACCATCTATTCTGTCCTTCCCATACCCATCCAAGCCTGGATAAACATAGGTGTCGGTCAGGATGTGACGCAAGTGCTATTGGATTCTGATCTACATAAATCTTTTAGTTAATTACCGATAACTTATTCACTACTTGTCAGGCGTGGTTAATTACCGATTAACCGATATTGGATGCTTGCCCCCCATCCGGGGCGGCTGGCCGGATGCATGGGTGACGGTGCTGGTCGCATGCCTGCAGCGCTGGCCTCAAGCCGTTGGGCGATCGTCTCGGATGGTCTTTTTATCTGCGCTCGCGGGGACAAGCATCCACCGCCACCTCCGATCGATCGGAGGTGGTGGCCGGGCCGGGTTACAGGGCCGTCACAGGGCGGTCCTGGACGTGCCGGATGTGAGCGCGAATTTTTGCGATCAGAGCGGAATCTGCAGCCCCTCCCAGAAGCCGCACTGGTGCTCCGAACGGAACTGGTCCTCGGTCAGGTAGCCGCCACCGTTCCGCAGCGACACCAGCAGGTGCGTGAGGCGAAGATCGAACCAGATCGGCAGCTGGAACACCGGCAGGATCGGTGCGCCGACGGTCGCGAAGTCGGTCCAGTAGGTGATGATCCGCTGGGACAACGCCAGGTCCTTCCCCGTGACCGGCACGCCGTCCGGCGAGCTCAGGCCGAACACGTAAGGCAGCTCGGACGTATGGTAGTCGTTCAACGTCAGTCCGGGTTGCGGAGACGAGAAGATCGGACCTTGCGCCGGACCCGGCTCGGTAAACTCATAGCCGAACACAGGAACATAGCGTTCGAGCACGGTGCGCTTCTGGTCGGCGAGGCACGAGAAGATACCGTCGGTCTCGGCCGCGGCCAGCGCCTGGGCCGGGCTCTGGTAGGAAGCGATCGGATAATGCGCCAGAATAGCAACGGCGTCGGCCCCGTACATACTCTGCAGCTGCGCGGCGTAGCTGGCGGCGGTCACCGGCCCGGAGGCGGCCTCCTGCAGCCCGACGAACACGGTCTCCTCGTCGTGGTTGTTTCCGAAGATCAGCGGAACATGCGTGAACTGGCCGGTCTGGAAAGCCTGCAGGATCGGCAGGGGAATGACCTGGCCGTCGACGACCGGGTTTGCGCTGCCGCCCGCGACGACGAAGCTGGCGGCCGGTACGGCACGCAGGCATGCGGCGACGTCGCTGGCGCCGGCACAGCCGACGGCGGCGATCGTGGCGGCGCTGGTGCCGGTCTCGGTGGCGGCGAGCGTCGGCAGGACGTTTGCACTGCTTTCGATGATCGCATGCGTGAACAGGCCCCTGGCGGCCGGCGAGACCAGCTGCACTTCGGTCGAGATGGCGCCGAACGACTCGCCGAACACGGTGACGTTGCCGGGGTTGCCGCCGAACGCCGCGATGTTGCGCCTGACCCAACGCAGGGCCGCCTGCTGATCGAGGATGCCGTAATTGCCGGAAACGCCGGAACCGCTTTCCCGGTCGAGCGCCGACGCGGTCAGGAAACCGAGCGGGCCGATGCGGTAGTCGATGGTCACGACCACCACCCCGGCCTGCCTGGCGATGTTCTCGCCGTAGTAGTAGGGCTCCGATCCGGCGCCGCGATTGCCACCGCCATGGATGAACAGCATCACCGGGCGGCGGGCGCGGTCGTTGGCCTTCGGCGTCCAGACGTTGAGGTAAAGGCAGTCCTCGCTGCCCGTCAGGACGCCGGTCGACAGCGGGATCTGCGGGCAGACGGGCGCCGGCTGGGTCGCCTGCAGCGGCGCGGTCCAGGCGGCATGCGGCTGCGGCGGCAGGAAGCGCAGCGGGCCGACCGGCGGCGCCGCGTAGGGAATGGCGAAGAACACGTCGACCGGACCATCGCGAAGCCCGACCACCGCACCGTCCGCGGTGACCACCGATGGCGATGGGGCGGCGAGCGCCGGTCCCGGCCGAACAACCAGGGCGAGGGTTCCGATCACCGAGAGCCACAGGACATAATAAAGGTTACGTGTGCCGCGTTGCCACCGACGATCCATAACGCTTCCCATCGTGTTCTCGTTGCTCGTGAACTGAGTTTTCCAGTTCTAATGATGGGTTACTTCTTCCGATAAGAACGATCAAGATTAGAACTGTTCTTTTTGCAACGCAGCAAATGATCATTTATCCTGACACAATTCATAACAAGGAGGACCGCATCCGGTCGGATAAAGCTTGCCGGCTGTGCTTCTTGAGGGCGCGGCGCGCGTGACGCCATGGAGGAGTCGAGGGCAAGATCCTTCTTTCCTCGCCGACGCGGCAGTCTTGACCCTTGATCAGGCAACTCGCAGGTTCCGGCGTCCCGGCGCCGGAGAGCCCATGCGTTCGTCAATCGTCCCATCGATCGTGGCCGTGCTGGCGCTGGGCCTGCCCGCGCTGGCGGACACGCCCGATCGTCCCCCGGTGGCGGCGGTGAGGCCGGTCACCGATGACTACAACGGCACGCGTATCACCGACCCGTACCGCTGGATGGAGGCGGAGCCGCAGCCGCAGTTCAACGCCTTCCTCCATGGCCAGAACGACCACGCTCGCGGCGTGCTGGCGCGCATCCCCGGGCGCGACAGGCTGGCGCAGGAGATCGACGCTCTGAGCGGCGCCACGGCGCGGGTGCGCATGGTGCAGCTGGCAGGCGGGCGCATCTTCTACCTGAAGCGCGATGCGGGCGCGCAGATCGACCGGCTTTCCGTGTCCGACGCCGCCGGGCACGAAACGCTGCTGATCGATCCGTCGTCGCTCGGCACGGCCGGCCGGCACGCCGAGATCGACCAGTTCGCGCCCAGCGACGACGGCAGCCTGGTGGTCTACGGCATCTCGGTCGGCGGCTCGGAGAACAGCACGCTGCACGTAGTCGAGACCGCCACCCGCACGATCCGGCCCGACACCATCGACCGGGCGCAGTTCGCGTCCGCGTCCTGGGCGCCGGACGGGAAGAGCTTCTTCTTCACCCGCCTGCCCGCCGGCGCGGCCACCGCCCGGCCGGACCAGCGCTACGCGCACATGCGGGTGTACCGGCACCTGCTGGGCGCAGACCCGTCGGGGGACGCGGTGGTGCTGGACTCCGACCACCTGCCGTTTCCGTTCAAGTCCGATGCGGTGTTTCCCGCGATCGCCACCACGCCGGGATCGCCCTACGCGCTGGCGACGCTGTCGGACGGCGTGTCGCCCGAGGAGACGATCTACGCGGCACCCCTGGCCGATCTGCTGGCCAGCCATCCGGGTGATCGTCCCACCTGGCGCCCGGTGGCGGCGCAGTCGGACGGGGTGGTGGGGGCCGCCGTGCGCGGCGACCGCATCGACCTGCTCACCCACAAGGGGGCGTCACGATTCCGCATCGTCGAGACCGGCCTGGCGGCGCCCGACTTCGCCGCCGCCCGGACCGTGGTGCCGGAGGGGACGGGCGTGCTGACCGGGCTCGCCGCGGCCAGCGATGGGCTCTACGTCGCCAGCCGCGACGGCGCGGTGTTCACGCTGCGCCGCCTTGCGGACGGCGCGCCGCAGCCGCAGACGATCGCGCTACCGTTCACCGGCACCATCGCCCAGGAGGGCGGGCTGGCGACCGACCCGCAGCGGCCGGGCGCGCTGGTCAGCCTGGAGTCCTGGGTGCGGCCGCACGTCTGGCTGCGCTACGATCCCGCGAGCGGCCGGGTCAGCGACACCGGCATCGTGCCGCCGTTCCCGCACGACCTGTCCGCCTACGAGAGCGTCGAGACCAGTGCGGCCGCGCCCGACGGCACGGCGATCCCGCTCTCGATCATCAGCCGCAAGAACCTGCCGCACGACGGCAAGCGCCCGACCTACCTGGTCGGCTACGGCGCCTACGGGATCTCCTACGACCCGGCCTTCTCGCCCACCTTCCTGCCCTGGCTGGACCGCGGCGGCGTGTATGCGGTGGCGCACGTGCGCGGCGGCGGCGAGCGCGGACAGGCCTGGCACGACGCCGGCAAGATCGACACCAAGCAGAACACCATCCACGACTTCATCGCGGCGACACGGGCGCTGATCGCGCGGGGCTACACCGACCGGGCGCATCTCGGCGGCGAGGGCACCAGCGCCGGCGGCATCCTGATCGGCGGCGCCATCACGCAGCAGCCGGACCTGTTCCGCGCCGCCCTGATCCGGGTCGGCGCCACCAACACGCTGCGCGAGCAGTACACCCCCGGTGGGCCCGCCAACATCCCGGAGTTCGGCGACGCCACGCACCCGGACCAGTTTCCGGCGATGCTGGCGATGGACGCCTACAACCATGTCAGGACGGGCGTCGACTACCCGGCCGTGCTGCTGACCGGCGGCGCCGAGGACCCGCGGGTGACGGTGTGGATCCCAGCCAAGATGACGGCTCGGCTGCAGGCGAGCACGGCGTCAGGCCGGCCGGTGCTGTTCCGCGTCGAGTTCGACGCCGGGCACGGCATCGGCTCCACCCGCAAGCAGCGCGACGACGAGACCGCGGACGAGTTCGCGTTCCTGCTGTGGCAGTTCGGGATACCGGGATATCAGCCGAGGTGAGGCCAGGGGCTCGCCTCTGGATTCCCTTCCTAAAAAATCGGGATCCAAGGTCCTGCGGCCCTTGGCGGGTCCAGGGCAGGCCCTGGCCTTGACTCCCCTCCCCCGACACGACACTGAGGCCGCATGACCGGGGTGCCCGCAGCTGCGGGCTGAGATCAAACCCGTCGAACCTGATCTGGGTCATTCCAGCGAAGGGAGGCATG